>JAVBLX010000208.1:0-22588 GCA_031553075.1 Acetivibrio sp. | reverse complement strand
TTTTCATTTTTCTTTTCTCCTATTCTCCCCCATTGTTGTAAACGTTTACCCCCATCTACGAACGCTACATTTCCTCGTGCAATACGAGAATGTGCAGATGGGAAGGCTTTTTAGCGCCGCAAAGTCGGCAGAATGGAGGATATTATGAAAAAATTAGTATGTATGGCACTCACTCTTATGTTAGCGGTTTCTGCACTTACCGGATGCGGAACCGATGCAACGGAAAAAACTGGTATCACGGTCGGAATCGCTCAGATTGCTCCCCATGGATCACTTGATAACTGCCGGGAAGGCTTTATTGCAGGTTTGAAAGAAGCAGGCTATGAAGAAGGAAAAAATATTACTTTTGATTATAAAAATGCCGAAGGTGTTCCATCCAATGCCGCCATGATTACGGATACCTTTGTATCCAAAAAATATGATTTAATCTGTGGCATTGCTACTCCCACTGCTATGGCTGCTTTTAATTCCACGGTGGGTACGGATATTCCGGTTATTTTCTCCGCCGTATCTGACCCGGTAGCGGCTCAGTTGGTTCATTCCCTTGAGAAACCAGATACCAACTGTACCGGAACCAGTGACGCGCTCCCTCTGGAAGCTCAAATGCAGTTAATCCATGCTATGATGCCGGAGGCAAAGGTGATTGGTATTTTATACACAACCAGTGAAGTTAATTCCCTCACTCATTTAGAAACCTTTAAATCCCTTGCTCCAAACTACGGCTTTACCATCGAGGCCATTGGTGTAAATGCAGCTTCTGATATTCCATTAGCTGTAGATACCTTATTGACCAAATGTGATGTTATCAACAACTTTACGGATAATAATGTCGTAAACAATCTTGATACCGTTCTGGCAAAAGCCAATGAAGCTGGAATTCCAGTATTTGGTTCTGAGGAAGAACAAGTGAAAAAAGGCTGCGTTGCGTCTCAAAGCATTGATTACTTCCAGCTTGGAAAAGTAACAGGCAAAATGGCTGCTCAGGTTTTAAAAGGAGAAGATATTAAGAAAATGCCAGTTTCTGTTATTTCCGCCTGTACACCGGTTGCCAATCAGGCTGCCCTGGATTTATTCGGATTAAGCATGCCGGAAGAATATGCTGCTTCCGTAACTTATCTTACCCAAGATTAAGTGCAAAAACTATGCATTTAATTGTCTCTCAGCAAAGGTTGATGCTTACACTTTTAATGGCAAGTAAGTGATTACCCCAACAACTCATCTGAAAAGAGGAATGAATCATGGATTCTTTGATTTTAATTATTAGAGGAATTTTAGAGCAGGGATTTATTTATGGAATCCTTGCTCTGGGAATATACATTACTTATAGCATTCTGGATTTTCCAGACCTATCGGTAGATGGCACCTTTCCCCTTGGTGCTGCGGTCACAGCAATATTGATTACACATGGAGTAAACCCCTTGCTTAGTATTATGATTGCTTTTTTGGCAGGTGCCTTTGCAGGATTTCTTACGGGAATCTTCCATGTGGTTTTTAAAATCAAAGACCTCCTTGCCGGGATTATTACCATGACCGGCTTATATTCCATTAACCTGATGATTACAGGCGGTACGGCAGTGCTTCCCATCGTAAATCAGAAAACTATTTTTAACAGTGGAATTGCAAACCTTCTTCCAGGATTTATGTCAGCCTTTCACACTTTAACGATCATCACCCTGTGTGGGCTTGCACTCAAATTTATACTAGATTGGTACTTAAGGACCAAATCAGGCCTTCTGCTCCGCGCCGTTGGCGACAATCAGACGGTCGTTACCATGCTTGGAAAGGATCAGGGAAAGGTAAAAATCCTCGGTCTTATGCTTTGCAATGCACTTGCTGCTACTGCTGGTTCAATTCTTTGTCAGCAGCAGAGAAGCTTTGATGTAAATGCAGGAACTGGTATGCTGGTTATGGGGTTGGCTTCCGTTATCATTGGAATTTCCCTTTTCAAACGAGTATCTCTTATGAAAGGAACGACTATGGTTTTAATTGGTTCTATCATCTACAAAGCCTGTCTCTCCATTGCTTTAAACCTTAATTTTAACCCGAATCATTTAAAGCTTTTAATGGCGGTTATTTTCCTAGTTGCTCTGGTTTCAAAAGATATCCTTGCCAAAGGAGGTGGGTTCCGTGTTAAGTCTTGAAAATATAAACAAAACATTCTATCCTGGTACGGTCAATGAATCGGTTTTATTTACGGATTTTAATTTTGGTGTGAGAAAGGACGATTTTATTTCCGTTATTGGCAGCAATGGCTCCGGTAAGTCCAGTCTTTTAAATATTGTCTGTGGCACCATGAGTATCGACTCCGGCAAAGTCCTTCTGAATGACAAAGATATTACTAAAAGGAAGGATTACAAACGTTCTGAATTTATTGCCCGTGTATATCAGGACCCTGCCAAAGGCTCCTGTGGTTCTTTTTCTATTCTTGAAAATATGGCGTTGGCTGACCATAAAGGAAAATCCTATTTATTTCAAAAGGGAGTAAATAAAGATCGGCTGGATTACTATAAAACGCAGTTAGAACTTCTACATCTTGGATTGGAAAATCGTATTCACGACAAAGTAAAGAACCTATCTGGCGGTCAACGTCAAGCATTAGCCATGATTACGTCTACCCTGACCCAAAATGACTTGTTGATTTTAGATGAGCACACGGCTGCTCTTGACCCAAAAACAGCGGAAAACATCATGGAACTAACCAATGAAATCGTAAAAACGAAAAAACTAACGGCGATTATGGTTACTCATAATTTAAAATTTGCTTTACAATACGGGAATCGCTTGGTTATGATGCATCAAGGAGAGGTTATTGTGGATAGAGACGGTGCATCCAAGGATCATATGGAATTAAGTGAAATCCTTGATAGGTTTAATGCAATCAGTATTGAAGCAGGGAACTAAACAAAAAGAAGACGGAAGACCGTTAGCCGTTTTCAGTTCAATCTCTAAAGAATACCATGCAATTAATAAAAAAAGATAGATATATTGTCCTATATCTATTATAATATGTAGTATACAATACATATTTTACTTGCTGAAAGGAGTACTTTTTATGAGATTAGTAACTCGTTCTGATTTTGATGGCCTGGCATGTGGCGCTTTGCTGAAAGAGGCTGGTATTATTGATAGTTGGAAATTTGCACATCCAAAGGATTTGCAGGACGGTTTAGTTGAAATAACAGAAAATGACTGTCTTGCCAATGTTCCTTTTGTTGAAGGGTGTGGACTATGGTTTGATCATCATTCCAGCGAACATGAAAGACTTGCATTAGAAGGAAAATACAAAGGCGAAAGCCGGATTACCCCTTCCTGTGCACGGATTATTTATGAATATTATGGCGGAAGAGAACGTTTCCCTCAATTTGATGATTTGATGGAGGCAGTTGATAAGGTAGATTCCGGACAGCTTTCACCGGACGATATACAAAATCCAAAGGGCTGGGTATTGGTTGGATTTTTGATGGATCCCAGAACTGGTCTGGGCAGATGGCATGATTTTACCATCTCCAATTATCAGCTGATGGAAAACTTAATTGATGCCTGCCGTTCCATGACAACGGAGGAGATTTTAAATCTGCCCGATGTAAAGGAACGTATTGACATTTATTTTGAACAGACAGCGAAATTCAAAGAAATGGTAACCGCTCACACTCGTGTAGAGGGAAATGTGATTATTACTGATTTAAGAGGCGTAAATCCGATTTACTCCTGCAACCGTTTTATGATTTACAGCATGTATCCAGAACAGAATATTTCTGCATGGATTGTTAGCGGTCGTGGCGGTGAAGGCTGCTCGGCAGCAGTTGGTTACAGCATCTTAAATCGTACCAGCGAGGTTAATGTAGGCAGTCTGATGCTTAAATATAACGGCGGCGGCCATAAAGCGGTTGGTACCTGTCAGTTTTCCAATGATAATATGGAAACAGACTTACCTAAAATGCTTGAAGAGCTTTGTGAATTAGCCAGATAATCATTTATGATTAGGCTGTAACCTTTCGGTGCATAAGCAAACCACCATGGTAATTCTCGTATTACCATGGTGGTTCTTTTTGATTTTGTGCCTAAAAAAGGCTTAAATTCAATATAGCATGTAATGTTTTATAGTTTCTGACGCAGCTTCCCTTTCCCTTCACTACACCAAATGGTTCCCAGTGCTCCATTAATAATAGCAAACTGCGGTCCTTTATGCCCGATATCCGCATTAAAAATAACCGGTACGTTAATCGCCCCTAATACTTCCATCACTGCATCTTCATAAGGTGTTTCGTCAAAGCTTCGGTACATGCAGGGCCGTCCAAAGACAAAGCCACTGGCATGGTCAAACCAGCCAGCCTCTTTCAATTGCCAAAGGCTTCGTACCATTCCTGCGCGGTCAGCTTCGAAGCTTTCCAAATACCAGAGGATTCCGTCTTCTTTATAGACTTCTGCAAATTCTTTTGTTTTATCATATCTGGTGCCTACCAGATTAAGAAGAACATCCAGGCAGCCACCCAGCATTCTTCCCTTTACTATCACTTCTTTGGCCTCACTATTATGAGTCCAGTAAACCTCTTTATCTTCAAAATAACTTTCCAGACCAGTCACTTTATCATGAAATTCATCTTCATAGAAGGAAAAACTTTCCTGCTCTACTAAATTTCCCTTTAAAATTTCAAAGTTATTAATGACAGCCTCATGCCAACACCCCATGCCAAAGTCATTGAAATTATTTCCGTAAATACTGGCTATCTGGCAATTGGTTGTAAGGGTAAATAATATTCCTGTATTATCCGAATAGCCCTGTACCCACTTGGGATATTTCTTAATTTCTTCAAAATCCAAATGAGACAGCATTTCGCATAAGTAGTCGCCGCCCTTTGCCGACACAATGGCCTTCACCTTCGGATGACGTAAAAGACTCATAAATTCTTCTGCTCGCTGTTTTCCGGATGAGCTTCGTCCCTTCTCATCCATTCGCACATTCATGGTTTCCACTACCGGATAGCCAAGCTTCGTCAGTTTATCAATGCCGTTGTCCAGACGAATTATATCCATTTCTTTGCTGTTCCCGGCGGAAGGTGCTGTAATACCTATTCGATCATCTTTTTCTAAAAAATCCGGATATATCATTTCAATCTCTCCCATTCTCTTATTATCTATGATTGAACTCAGGTGAGGTAAAAGAACTAAATACCTAACCTGTTATCTCTCCCAAATAATAAAATCCTTTGCATTCAGAAAGCTTAACCGTAACAATTTTACCGATTAAATCCTCTCCACCTTTAAAATGAACCAGCAGATTATTGCCAAGGCGTCCTGTCACCAACGATTTGTCTTGCTCATTCAATTCCTCTACCAAAACTTCTTCTACTTTCCCTACATGCTTTATGGATTCTTCAGCAGAAATTCGTTGTACGGCTTTCAACAAACGGTCAAAACGGTCTTTAATCACCTCTTTTGGAATCTGCTCTTCCATAGCCGCTGCTGGAGTACCAGTTCGTTTGGAATAAATAAAGGTGAAAGCGGTATCATAACGGGCTTTTTCTACCACATCCATCGTTTCCAAAAAGTCCTCTTCCGTTTCTCCCGGAAAACCAACAATTAAATCGGTGGTCAAAGAAAGATTCGGCATAGCCTCCTTTAATTTGGACACCAGATTAAGATAATGCTCTTTATCATATTTCCGGTTCATAATCTCCAGAATCCGGCTGCTTCCAGCTTGTACTGGCAAATGCAGATGATTGCATATCTTTTGGGAGCTTTTCATTACTTCGATTAAATCATCGGATAAGTCTTTTGGATGAGAAGTCATAAAACGAATCCGTCTTAATCCGTCAATTTTTTCAATTTCCGTTAAAAGCTCTGCAAAGGTCATGGGCTTGTCCAGATTCTTTCCATAGGAATTTACATTTTGACCGAGAAGCATGATTTCCACCACACCATCGGCCACCATTCCTTTAATCTCATTGATAATATCCTCTGGGTTCCGACTTCTTTCCCTTCCACGGACATAAGGAACAATGCAATAGCTGCAAAAATTGTTGCAGCCAAACATAATATTTACCCCACCTTTAAAGAAATACTTCCGGTCACTAGGCAAATCCTCTACAATCTCCGTGGTATCCTTCCAAAGATCAATAATCATCCGTTCTGATTCCAGACGATTATGTAATAGCTCCGCAAATTTAAAAATATTATGGGTTCCAAAAATCAAATCGACAAATGGATAGCTTTTTTTTATTTTTTCTACAACTGTAGGTTCTTGCATCATACAACCACATAAAGCAATGAGCATATGGGGATTCTTCTTTTTGATTCCCTTTAAAAAACCAAGCCTTCCATATACCTTAAGATTGGCATTTTCTCTAACGGTGCAGGTATTATAGATAACAAAATCTGCCTGCTCTGATTCCACGATCTCATAACCAATCTGGTGCAGGATTCCCTCTATCTTCTCCGAATCCCTGGCATTCATCTGACAGCCAAAGGTATTAATACAAGCAGTTAACTGCCGCCCCAGACGCTCACTTTCTTCCTTCAAAAGCTCCTTAACCTTCGCCATAAAATAATATTGTCTTTCCGGCTCCTCTATTGGTGGTTCCTTGGTTAAATCTATTTTATCTAAATCTAAACTTTCAAACATTATGGTTACCTCTCTTCTTGAAAAAATAAGTTCTTCCTTTTACCTAATTGAAAAACTTGAAATTAGGTAAAATATATGATAGGATTAATTAACAAAGAGTGGTACTTAGTTGTATCCCTTGTAAAATGATTGGATAAAAATAAACCGCACACTTTAGCTGAGGGGCGGTTTATTTTTTATCTTTCTGACAAATTTTATAAACAAGACCTATAATAGCAACAATGAGTAATCCAAGTTGAATCGAATTATCATATGTAACATATTGCATAGGTTCTTCCCCCTTTCCCAAGGGGCAACCGTTCCCACTGATCGTATTATATCATATCGCTATAACAAAGTAAAATTGTATTTTTGTCTTTTCATTCTCTTCTTTCAGAACCCCAGTTCATTTTAATCTTTTAAAACATAAATTTACAACCAATACAAAAATGCAAATGCGGTATCTTTTATTTCTTCATAGGTACTTTCCTGCAAAATAGAGTTTAATGGGAACAATTCCTCATCTGCCACCGTCTCAATGGTAATGGCTGGCTTACGAAATACCTCAGAAAAATAATGAACTGTGTTCCCACCAGAATCACCAGAATCAATTTCATTCGTGGGCTCCTCCAGAGCATATCCGGTTATCTGACTTAATCTTTCTCCCAGATATCTCTGCCTCTGATTATAAAGCTCATCCATTGCTTCCCGATAGTAAAAAATGCTTTTTCCCCTGGAATGGTAATCCAGATATCCATCTGGATTTACTTGATGAAAGAGTTTTATTAATGCTGCCGTTTCCAGCTCACTTTCTGGTTTATCTCCTGTAAATTTTTTCTTCCAGCTGGCAGCAGGAAAATTGCGGTTTATATCCACGCCCTGGCCGTTTCCCTTCCAGAGAATGTCCTCCCGCCCAGCTATCTCATAGCCATCTGGATTAAGAAGGGGAACCATGTAGATAATCCCGCTTCTTTCCTCTTCATTTAAAGTACCTGATACCATCTTTTTACAATAGTCTCCTGCCATCTTAATGAGAACAACCGGATTTATCCTTTCACGGCCATGTACTCCTCCGGTTACTACAAGCTTCTTATCACGATTGGTCCTTCCTGATCCAAAAATAAACATAGGAATTACCCTCTTTTCTCTGGTAACTCCTATGGAATCCATGGTAATGACAGGTGCATATGCTTTTTGCAGGCGCTTCATCTGAATAATCAGTTCATCATAGGAATAATCTTTATTAAGCTCTATCATGCTTAAAGCATTCCTTATTTTTTAATATATCCTATGATTTGGTTGAAACAGATATTACCTCATTTACTTTTTCATCATGTGCCTGGGCTGGTATGTTTTCAACCAGTTGAAAATCATAGCACAGACCTACTTTATAGTATCTTTCTGACTCATTATCATCCAGATAGCGGTCATAAAAACCGCCACCATAGCCAATTCTATTTCGATTGTGATCAAATACCAATCCAGGAAGAAACATGAGTCCTGGCTCGTCTACCAGTTCAAGTTCTCCAAAAGGCTCTGGAATTCCTTTATATCCTGACTTTACTTGCTCCCAGGACGTAATCTTAAAAAACTCCATATGTTCTTTGTCCAGTACTTTGGGAACTGCTACCGTTTTTTCTTCCTTCCAGGCAAATTCTATCAGCTTTCGAGTTGGAATTTCCTGTTGGTAGGATAAGTAAAGATAAATCACTTTATTTTCTTTAAACTTATCATAGGTACGAACCAGATTAAACAACCGTTCCCCTGCTATGGAAATCTGCTGAGGGGTCAACTGCTCACGCTTTGCCAGAATTTCTCTCCTCAAAATTTTTTTATCCATTATCACACTCGTTGGATTTGTCTTTTTCCGCTAAGTCCGTTATGGTTCCATCGGGATTCAAAATCGAAACATTATTTAACTGTCCCCGTAAGCTGGCTCTAACTGCCTTTATATACTCACTCCGAAGATTTGCCTGCTCGATTTTTTCTTCTTCGGTAAGACCTTCCTTCTGTGCTTTATGATATAGTTCATTGATTCGCTCAATCCTACTTTCGTTCATTTCATAATCTCCATTCTATTATAGCAAGTACATCATTCTCTGAATTAGTTTATACCATGTACTCGTAAATACAAATAATACTTCAATCATTCCAGTCATTCTCATTATTCCGCAAGCAATTACTCTTTACCAATATAGTCCATTAATTTAAATTTTTCATCCTTATGAGCCAGGAATAAGGTTCCAATATTATTTCCGTTCATAATCCGGCTGATATTATGTATACTCTCACCATTGGCAATAATCATGTCTGCTCCGGCATCATTGGCAATTTTGGCTGCCGCCAGTTTAGTTGACATTCCGCCAGTTCCAAAATCTCCTGCTGAACCTTTAGCCATCTGTTCCAGCTCCGGCGTGATTTCATTTACTAAGTCGATGAATTTGGCATCGGGATTGGTGTTAGGGTCGTCCGTAAAAAGTCCGTCAATATCAGACATTAAAATTAACAGATCTGCACCGATAAGGGCAGCTACGATCGCCGACAGCGTGTCATTATCACCAAATTCGATTTCATCAGTGGAAACCGTATCGTTCTCATTTACAATGGGAATGATGTTCATTTTTAACAATTCCCGGAAGGTGTTCTGCGCATTTCTACGACTTGTATCATTCACCATGGTATATTTTGTGATTAATATCTGAGACGCAATCTGATTGTATTCTGCAAACAGCTTCTGATAGACCATCATCAGCTTAGCCTGACCAACAGAAGCACAGGCCTGTCGAAGAGATATCTCGGTTGGCTTTTCCTTTAATCCGATACTTTTTCTTCCTACGGCAATGGCGCCAGAGGATACAACAACTACCTCTTTTCCCTGGTTGGATAAATCCGTAAGTGCCCGTACCAATTGTTCGATCTTTCGCAGATTCAACGCACCTGTTTTTTCATGAGTAATCGTTGTGGTTCCGATTTTTACTACAATTCTTCTCTTGTCCTTTATGGCTTCACGAAAATTTGTCATAACTCGCTCCTATCTGATTGCAGATATTCTGTCTGCATTCCTATATTTTTGATAAATCTGTTCAAATACTTTGATCCCATCAATTGCGGCTGATGTAATCCCACCGGCATATCCGGCGCCTTCTCCACAAGGATAAATGCCTTTAATACTGCTTTCCAGCATATCATCTCTTATAATTCTAACGGGGGAAGAGGTTCTGGTTTCTACGCCAGAAAAAACCGCATCGGGGTTAGAAAATCCTTTTATCTTTCCATCAAATGCTTGAATACCGTCTAATAAGCTTTCTGTTACATAGGCAGGCAGACATTCCCGCAGATTTCCATAAGTGGTTTCACCTTTGGTATTGGGAATGATTTCACCCAATCCAGTGGATACCCTGTTTTTCTGAAAATCCTCCAGACGTTGTATCGGAATCTTCCCCTGTCCTATGTCATAAGCCAGACACTCCCATTTACGCTGAAAAGAAACACCACCAAGAGGTCCTGGTTCTTCAAAATCTTCTGGCGTTACGGAAACAATAATGGCACTGTTTCCATTGGTTTCGTCTCTATTATAATTGCTCATGCCATTGATTACCAGTCTATTTTTTTCAGAAGAGGCATTTACTACAAAGCCACCAGGGCACATACAAAAGGAATACACGCCGCGACCGTTTTTGCTTTGATGCGTCAGCTTATAATCAGCCGGTGGTAATTTTGTGTAAGCTTCACCATATTGGGAAAAGCTTAGAATTTTTTGCAGGTGCTCAATCCGTACTCCAATAGCAAAGGCTTTCGGCTCCATAACCATTTTTTTACCAAAAAGCATCTCAAATGTGTCCCGGGCACTATGACCAATGGCTAATACTAATTTGTCACAGGCAATATGCTCCGTCTCATTTATGGTAATTCCGGTTAGATTCCCATCTTCTGACTGGATATTGGTGAGCTTTGCACCAAATCGAACCTGACCTCCCAAACGGATAATCTCATTCCTCATGTTTCTAACGACTTCCCGCAATTTGTCTGTTCCAATATGTGGTTTATTCATATAGGCAATTTCTTCTGGTGCACCAAAGGAAACAAAGGTATCCAATACCTTCTTATGCCGTCCAAACGGGTCTTTGACCATGGTGTTAAGCTTACCATCCGAAAAGGTTCCTGCACCACCTTCGCCAAACTGAACATTTGAATCCGTGTTCAGGTCATTGGTATGCCAAAATGCTTCCACTGACTTTACTCGGTCCTCTACGGCTTCCCCTCGTTCCAAAATAAGAGGACAGTAACCTGCTTTGGCAAGCTCCAGACCACAGAACAAGCCGGCCGGCCCCATTCCCACCACTACGGGGCGGTTTTTCATAGGCTTTGTACCCATTACTGGATATTGATATTTATCCTTCGGTGCAATACTGGCATTTCCCTTTAATGGAAACTTTTTCTCATTTTGCAAGGCAATATCAACGGTATAAATATATTTGATATCTTCCTTCTTCCTTGCATCCAGGGAACGCTTTATAATGGTCATCTCATTTAAATCCTTCAGAGAAAATCCATATTCTTTTTCTATGGCAGCTATAATTACATTTTGATCTGGTATGCCATCCTTTATTTTTTTCAATGATATCTTTATATTAGAAATTCGAATCATCTTTTGCTCCCATCTGCACACTCCTGGTTTTCTTTCTTATTGCCCCGCCTGCACACATTAGCGTGAAATCAGGGAAATGGACGTATTACGGTGTTTCTATTAAATAGACATTTTAAAGATGGAAATCACCTGAAGAAGCGGAAGCTGCCATCCCGGCAATATATCCGCTTGTCCAGGCCCACTGGAGATTGTATCCGCCGCAGGTCCCATCCACATCCAACAACTCACCAGTAAAATAAAGTCCTTTAAGCAACTTGGATTCCAGTGTTTCTGCATTCACCTCATCAATCGAAACACCACCACCGGTTACCTGAGCCTGTTCAAAATCATTTGCCCCTGCAACGGTTATCTCCCAATTCTTAATCATCTCTGCCAACTGTTTAAATGTATTATCTTCCAATGCTTCAATGGACAATTTTCCATCAATGCCGGACAAATCCAGAAAAACCTGAGACAATTTTATATCAAGAAAGGTACCTAGCAATGACAAAATAGTTTTATAGCCATTTTCTCTTTTTTGTTTTTTCAGAAATGATATAAACTCACTGACTTCCACTTCTGGCAAGAGTTGAATCACTGCTTTTACTTCTTTTTTCTCTAAAATTCCTCTAGCTCCAAAACGACTTACTTGATATACCGGTATTCCCGATATTCCATAAGCAGTAAGCTGAAGTTCACCTTGTTCCTCTGCCACCAGTTGTTGGTCCACCAAAAGACGCAAAGCACCTTTCACTCGGATTCCAGATAGCTTTCCAAAATAAGATTCCTTTGCTTTTAAGCCCACCAAGGCTGGGAACAGCGGAGTAACGGAATGTCCCAGCCCTTTTGCTAGCTCATAGCCGCTTCCATCCGCTCCTAATTTACTTCCTGCCCTGCCGCCGCAAGCAAGAATTACCTTTTCACACTCATATGTATAGGTTTCCGTCTTCACCGCATACCCATTTGTGGTCTGATCCACTGCGATTACATGCTCCATGCATTTTATCTTTACCTTATAATGCTCCAGAGCAGTTCGCAACGCCTCAACAACGGCAGATGCCTGTTCTGAATAGGGGTAGTAATATCCATTTCGAATCAATGGGTACACGCCCAGATTTCGAAAAAAATCCACGGTTTCCGACTCGCCAAATTTCTCGATGAAATTCCAGGCAAAGGATGGGGTTCCCCCGCGATAACACTCCTTTGCCTGGAATTGATTGGTAAAATTACATTTTCCATTTCCAGTAGCCAAAAGCTTTCTGCCAATTTTTTCGTTGTGTTCCAGAATGGTGACCTGTTTTCCCATCTTTGCACAGCAGATTGCCGCCATCAGGCCAGATGCACCGCCTCCCACAACTATGATATCTCTCATACCCGATTGAACTCCCATCTGAATTTTCACCTAAATCTCTGTTACAATAATACTCTAATTCCAAGACATATTTCAAGTGTTCTATTTCATAGCAAATAAAGTGCGACTTCAATTAGCTTGAATAGTTCTCCAAGATGCCATATAGCTCTTCTTTATCTATGACATAAATCCCTCTGACCAGTCGAGTAATTTCATCATCTGGCAGTGTTCTCACATCAATGCCTGTATATTCAAATACAGTCTTTTTATCACAATAATAAACAACTACCTGATAATTTTCCACTCCCAGATAAAATTCATAAGGCATACTGGTACTATCATATGTCTTTTTCACAGTAACCTCATTCTTTGAAAAGGATTCAAGGTCATAAGCTAAAAGTCCTTGCTGAATTTCCTCTAAGGGCAAAGCTTTCATGTAATCTGCCAGATACTTAACAAGTTCATCCCGGTTAAGTCCAATCCATTCCGGTGGCGCAGAAAGCTCCTTTTTTTCAGTTGTGTTGGCGGCTGCATCATACGTAATCAGAATATAACTGGCTCCTGGAAGGACCTTGTCCTTCATTATGGTATCCGCTGCTGTGACCGACTCATTGTCCTCTTGATTCGCTCCTTTAATAGCAGAGGTTTCCACCCGGATTTCATCGGTCTCTATTTTAGCTGTTTCACTTTTATAGTGCTCCAGCGTTTTTTTATAACTGACATAATAAGCAGAGGATAAGGTTACCATGATAATTAAAATTGCTCCCAAATATAAGCTTGCTTTTTTCATAGGAACTCCTTTCTTTAGATTTAGTGTTCCCATATTTTGCATGCTTATACCAGGTTATTCGGATGGATAAATAAATGAACGCGCCAACCAATCCTTATCTACAGCCAAAGCATTGGCTTAATATTTTACTTCAATACCAGCTTGTCTCTGCGATTGGTAGGATAAATGCTGATAAATGTCTTACCAGGGTTAATCGTTAACAGATTTCCATTTTTATCATAATAGTGCATTTCCTTTTTGCTCTCATCCTTTTCCCATAAAATAGGCTGCGCCTTTCCATTGGTGATGTAGACGCCGTCTCCCTTTGATTTTTCAATGTCCATAGACTGATAACCATTTTTATTATCAATGGTCCAATAAGATACAAACTGAATGATAATATTTTTAAAAGCCAGCTGATTTCCTGTTGTTTTGTCAATATGAGGCTTATCAAACTGAAAGCGTTCATATACTTTATTTTCTTTATCATAAGTAAAGTAAGGACTGGTATAGCCGGAGTATCCTAAAACAACCTTAGCCGCATCGCTTCCTTCAATAATGGTATCCTCTTGGTAGAAATCAAAATGCTGGTTTACCTCTTCCTTCAGCTGGGTCCGATATCCCTTTTTCTCAATCCCTTTCCAGATGCCATCGGCACTGGCAAAGGCATTATGGGGTGCTTTAATGGTTTTATCACGGTAATAAACCGTAGCCCCGATTCCCTCCAAGCCGCTCAAATTATTGATACCCAGTTCCTTTATTTTTGCGGTTGCATATTTGGTATGACCAAAATGAGCATAAATTGCATCATATTCATCCGCAAAACTGACAAAATAATGTCTGGCACTTCTTACCGACCCAAGCCGGTCAGAGGTAATATCCTCAAAAATTGCCAGCATCCGGGTAATACCTCCTTCTACCACTGCTTCGTACAAAATAGAAGCTTCCTCGGTCCCCGACTGGGGATTGGCAAAGGATATATTGTTAATCATAACTGCAATTGGTCTTCTCGTTCCGATTTCTTCCGACACCCATAATCCCGTCAGCTTACTTTTTACCTGGCCCTCATGAGATTCTTCCGGTTCCTTCTCTGGTTCTTTTTCAGGCTCTTTTGTTGGCTCTGCAGCAGGTTTTGGGGTTTCAACCGGCTCTGATACCGTTTGGTTCACATCGACGGGAATCTCAACGGTCTTTTGTCCTTTCCCACAACCACTAAAAAAAACTGCTGTTATCAAAATTAAAAACAATATATTTATTTTTTTCATATTAGTACTCAACTGTGTGTTGCGACACACCTTCAAATCACCATAGTTAGGCACGCATTTTTGCTTAACTCATTCCCGGTCAATTCCTAAAATGTTCATAATCTCTCTCTGTTTTTCTTCCATAATCAAACGCTCGCTCTCTTCCATATGGTCATGACCGCACAAATGAAGCATGCTATGAGCCGTAAGAAATGCCAGTTCCCGTTCAACCGAATGTCCGTATTCCTTTGCCTGGGACCAAACTCTCTCCATGGACAGCATAATGCTTCCCAAAACCAACTCTCCCGTTTCCAGATTAAAATATTCGTCAAACTCTTCCAAGTCATCAAAATCCTCTGGCTCAGAAAAATCAAGCATAGGAAATGACAGCACATCCGTTGCCTTGTTAATATTCCGAAATTCTTTATTTACTTTTTTAATTTCCTCATCGTTGGTAATCACCACATCCAGTTCAACCTCATAAGGACATTCCACATAATCCAAAACCACATCCACCACCTCTGAAATAATCTCCTGATAAGCAATGGCTGGTTCCACCTCTAACTCACATTCAAATTGTATTGTCATTTACTGGGCTTCTCCTGTCTTTATTTATTCCCTTTGGGGATATTTTCATGATAGAAGGACTTTAACCGCTTATACTCATTTAGGGTCAATCCTGTTTCATCCAAAACACCCTGACCTAGCCGAACATCAAAAATGTTTTCAATGATTTTGTCATGGTTCGGAGCCTTTTTATCGGATTCCTTTTCAAAATATTTTATCGTTGCAATAATATTATCCGTCAGCATAACGATGGCCGCCTCTTTTGATGTGGGTACACCCTGTTTGCCACTATGCTCCCGAATAATATCCAGAATCGCTTCTGGCAATTTTGCTTCCTGTCCCAAAAGCACTCCCTGCTCTATGTAATTTCCAGATGAAGTACCATGGGAAAGTTTTCCGATTTCATGATACAATCCACCTGCTTTTGCCAAAGTTCCATTACATTCTATAAAATGAGCCGCTTTCTCAGAAAGCAGACTAATCAGCAGAGAATGTCGATAAACTGCTGGCATTTCTTCCTTTAATCGCTTAAGAAGGGGGGCCTCTCCACCTACATATATATCATAGTCAACTTCTGTCTCTTTAAACCCTTCTGCATCCACTCCGCTATCGTTTGGCTGATCTGTTTCTGCCACCAGCAAGGTAGCATTCTCCATATTTTCAGCCATTTTATAAACATGATCTGCCGACCAATTCCTATTTGCGGATGAATTTAATGACGAATCTGCCTGGTGTGCTACTTGATCCTTCCATGTCTTGGGCAGCAGATAAAGGATAAACATCATCCCACCACTGATCAGAACAGGAAACAGACTTTCCGGCTTCAAAACCTCTTCCAGTGCAAGATTTTTCATTAAAAATATTAAAATAACATGTATTGACATAGTTGTAATGCCAATATAAATCAATGACATCAAGCTTACTACATATTTTCCTAAAAAGCACATCGTTCCGCCAATTAGAAAATAATAAATAAAAAACTCCAGATTATGTCCATTTAACATGCAAAAGAGAAAGGTCAAAACCAGCTGAAAGCAAATTCCGATAATAGGATGTAGCAAGCTCCCAATCAGTACCGGACCAACCATCCATAAAACATAAACCGGTATCACCGGAAATAGGCTAATTAGAATAACTGCCAAGGTATACCCAAATGCCAGAAGCAAAAAAGAAGCTTTTTCTTCCAAAATTTCATGAAATCTTCCTTTTAGTGTTGTCTCCACCAAAGCAAGAAATAAAAAAACAATTACATATGGCTTTATCAACTCTATATTACTAATTTCTAATGTATATTTTCCAATAACCGCAGAAGCAACGGTTGCAATGACAAAAATAAGCCAAAATAATCTAGAAAAATCGTGTCTTTTGTCCACATCAATTACCTCTTATCCGTTCTTTTTCGTTTTACCGTTTTAATTTCCCGCATTTCATAATCGTCATATGCTTTAACGATTTTTTGTACCAGTGGATGCCTTACCACGTCCTTATTGGTCAAATAAGAAAAGCCTATGTCATCCACTCTGGATAAAATCTTTACTGCTTCATCCAAACCGGATTTTGCCCCCGGAGCAAGGTCCTTCTGAGACAAGTCTCCTGTAATGATTACTTTGGAACCAAAACCGATTCGGGTCAAAAACATTTTCATCTGGGCAGGGGTGGTGTTCTGGGCTTCATCCAAAATAATAAAGGCATTGTCCAATGTCCGTCCGCGCATATACGCCAGGGGAGCTACTTCGATTAACCCCTTCTCCGTATTCTTAAGATAACTGTCTGGCCCCATAATCTGATAAAGAGCATCATAAAGAGGCCGCAGATATGGGTCTACTTTGCTTTGCAAATCTCCCGGCAAAAATCCCAATTTCTCTCCTGCCTCAATCGCCGGACGTGTGAGAATAATCCGGCTTACCTCATCATTTTTAAAGGCCTGAATTCCCATTGCCATAGCCAGGTAGGTTTTACCGGTTCCGGCTGGGCCGATGCCAAATACAATCATCTTTTGACGAATCTGATCCACATACTTTTTCTGCCCCAGGGTCTTGGGCTTAATGGGCTTTCCCTGAATGGTATGACAAATTAAATCAGAATCAATTGTTACCATCTCCCCTTCCTTGTTATCCAAGGTAAGGGCAATGGCATAGGTTACATTTTGCTCTGTTATGGTATTGCCTCTTCGGGACAACTCCACCAGCTGGGAAAATACTCTTTTTGCCCGTCCGGAATCCTCTGGGTTACCAATGATTTTCAATTTTCCATCCCTGGATACCATGGTCACCTTAAGTGCCCGCTCTATAATTTTTATATATGCATCAAACTGGCCAAATACATTTTTCTCATGCTCGACCGGGATATCAATTATCGTTTCCACTATGCTCATCTTCTGGGATACTCCTCCACTCGCTGTCTAATATTTTTCGATGGGTCGTAACTGGCTCCTGCACAATCAGAGTTCCAGATGTTATTATTTTTTGACCGCTCTCTCTTATTTTAACATTATTCTTCTTAATTATCACCCCTTTTTCACCAATTTTTTCCGAATAACGAATAAATTTCTTTAGCAGGGTGTCTTTTACTTCTTCTTTTGAATAAACCATACCTACTTCAAAATATTCACGCTGGGTAATTTCCTGTATCAACCCCCTTGAAAAATCATGATTTTCCACGATTTCATCGGACTTTTCGAAGTTTTGCCAAAAGTTTATTGGAAACAAAAGCTCCATTCTCTTGCCAAAAACTTCCAAGACAACTCTTCTCTTAATTCTGCCGGTATATTCTTTTCCAATATAATTCAGATTTTTTTCATCATAATAATCATAAGTGGTTTCCAGCATAATATCGCCATCTGCCACTACCGGTTCTCGGCGAAGCAGCAAATCACCGTCCCCAAGAATGTCAACCACCCCTGAAATCAGAATATCTCCCTCTTTCACTTCCGTCCCGGCTTTTACCAGCGGTACTCCGCTTCGAGTTATTACGGAAGCAATCACACCATCTTTAGACGCCACCAGATGGACCGGTATAGTCTCCTGCTGGTAAACAACCGGCATGTTAGTTTCCTTTATCTGAATCACCAGTTTGGAGCCATCTATCTGCGCCGAAACCCAGCCAATGTCGTCATACGACTTTCGAATCGTCTCCTCCAATGCTGTACACCTGATTTTATTCATTCGCATTCCAATTTGAATCTGATTTTTGTTTAAAAACTTTAAAAGCTCCGGCTTAGTATGGGTATACACTCCTGTAATTTCAACACTCCATAACATCTGAGATAGCAAACAGATTAGTCCAACAAATAGGAAAAGGCCTCCAACGAACCCTTTCCGTTGTAGCCAATGGGAAAGGAAAAATGGAAGTCCAATTTTTTCTTTTATATAGGGCATTGTTTTTGTTTTACGGACAACTGGCCGAAGTGCCTTGTAGTCATCAATCCCGATACAAAATTCATACTGATTCTCTTTGCAGCTAATATTCCAGATGAAAATATTCCGGTTTCGACACAAATTTAGAAAACGCTCCGGCGACGTTCCTACTAATCTTACATGTAAATAGCCCGCTCCTGTCTTCCTCAAAATACCTACCAAATCAAATCGTCCCTTTCTCTATTCCAAAAATTCAATTGTCGAAATGTAACCTGTAATCCTCATATCGTCCTCGTTGTAATATTCAATGTTCAGGTTCTTTCCCTTTATATGTACTCTTCCTGATTTTGTCTGAATCCGGACCAATTCCCCGGTGTATTCTATGATCCCTTTATAATTCTCAACGGAAAGCTGCCGCCTTCCTATCATACTGATAATTGGCGCTCCGGCAATGATGTCCGACGGAAGTTTCATGGTATCGGACAGTGATTCCATGTGCGCTGCCATTTTTGGTTTCATAGGGCCTCCATAAAACGATGCTATTAAAGCATATGCAAAAAGACCAGATACCATGCAGATTATCGCTTTTAAAACAAAAGTCTGATTCAAATTGGGATGTTTCACACACAAAAAAGGAGATGATATACATCTCCTTCAATTTTGTGCAATATATAAATACAATAAAAACTAGTATTTACGCTTACGAGCAGCCTCGGATTTTTTCTTGCGTCTTACGCTTGGCTTCTCATAATGTTCTCTTTTACGAATCTCCTGTTGGATACCAGCCTTCGCACAATTTCTCTTAAATCTGCGAAGTGCGCTATCTAACGTTTCGTTTTCTTTTACGATAACATTTGACATAGACTCACACCTAACCTCCCTCCAGTTGTGTATTGTGCTTGTTACAACTGTTTGGGTTTTATTTTATAGCACTAGTATGATTATAGCATATTTTTCTAATACGTCAACTGATTTTTAAAAATTTGTGGATATTTTTCAAAATTTTTCCAACAAATGACTTATTACTGTTTAAAACTAAAATAACGAACGGCATTGTTATAAGAAATATCCTCATCTCAGATTATAAAAACTTATTGAATCTGATTTTCCAGAGCCCCATTGACTGCCTTTATAGCCTCTCCTATACCAGCTGGATTTTTACCACCAGCCTGGGCCATATTGGGGCGTCCGCCTCCGCCTCCACCTACTAAAGCAGCAATTTCTTTAATCAGGTTACCAGCATGAGCACCTTTTTTCATTGCTCCATCCGTTGCCATTGCCAGTAAATTCACTTTTCCGTCCATTTGAGAAAGAAGCACGACGACTCCTTCACCCAGCTTATCTTTCAACTGGTCTCCCAAAGTACGAAGTCCGTTCATATCTACATTATCCACCTGAGCTGCCAGCACCTTCACGCCTTTTATCTCCATTACCTGATCCATTACATCGCCAAGTGCTTCTTTGGCGGCCTTATCTTTCAGCTTTTGGTTTTCAGACTGTAACGCTTTCATTTCTTCCTGCATTGCTTCAATCTTCTTCGTTAAGTTACTTGGCTCCGCTTTTGCTGCTCTGGCAGCCTGGATAAGCTCTGCTTCCATTTGCTTATAATATTCAAAGACGCCATCACCTGTTAACGCTTCAATTCTCCGAACACCAGCCGCAATTCCATTTTCTGAAATAATCTTAAAGGCAGAAATAGTACTGGTATTTGGCACATGGGTACCACCGCAAAGTTCAGTACTGAAATCACCCATTTTTACCACGCGAACAGTATCCCCATATTTCTCGCCAAATAATGCCATTGCACCAGACTGTTTTGCTTCATCTAACGTCATTTCCTTGGTATCAATTGCCACTCCCTGAGCTATTTCCTCATTTACAAGTGCCTCTACTTTATCAAGCTCCTCTGGTGTCAACGCCGAAAAATGACTGAAGTCAAAACGAAGTCGATCAGCAGCAACATAGGATCCTGCCTGTTCTACATGATTTCCCAGCACCATTCTCAGTGCTTTCTGCAAGAGGTGAGTTGCACTATGGTTTTTACCGGTTGCCATCCGATTCTTCTCATCAACTAACAAGGTAACCTTATCTCCTGCCTTAAGCATACCACGAACCACTTTTCCTACATGTCCAACTTTACCGCCTAACAGCTTAACCGTATCTTCCACCTTAAATTCACTATCGCCAACACGAATAATTCCAATATCCGCCTGCTGACCACCCATGGTAGCATAAAATGGAGTTTCATCTACAAAAACAGTTCCAACCTGACCATCCGTCAAAGCCTGTACAATCTCATCCTCTGTTGTTAAAACGCTTATCTTAGAATCATGAACAAGGCGATCATATCCTACAAACGCCGTCGTAACGGAAGGATCAATTGATTGATATACCGTAACATCAGCTCCCATATAATTTGTAGTCTTTCTGGCATTTCTAGCCATTTCTCGCTGAGCATTCATAGCTTTCTTAAAGCCATCCTCATCAATACCAAAGCCCTTTTCTTCCAAAATCTCCATGGTCAAATCCAGAGGGAAGCCATAAGTATCATAAAGCTTAAAAGCATCCTCCCCAGCCAATTCTTTTTTACCCTCATTTTCAAGAGCCTCTTCCATCTCATTTAAAATGCTAAGCCCTTGATCAATGGTTTTATTAAATTTATTTTCTTCCTGAACGAGTACATTTAAAATAAACTCCTTTTTCTCATCCAATTCCGGATAACCATCTTTACACTCTGCAATTACCGTCTCAGCCAAAGTAGCCAAAAATGCACCTTCCATGCCCAAAAGCCGTCCATGTCTCGCCGCACGACGAATCAAACGACGTAAAACATATCCTCTTCCTTCGTTCGTTGGCATAATACCATCCGAAATCATAAACGTAGAAGAACGCATATGATCCGTAATCAAACGAATGGAAACATCCTTTTTATCATCGGTCTGATAAGTCACTTTAGCAAGGTTACAAATCCGGTCACGAATCGCTTTCATCGTATCAATATCAAATACCGAATCCACATCCTGCATTACAACAGCCAGACGCTCCAATCCCATCCCCGTATCAATATTCTTCTGAGCCAGTTCGGTATAGTTTCCCTTACCATCTCCTTCAAACTGAGTGAATACATTATTCCAAACCTCCATAAAGCGGTCACATTCGCATCCCACCTTACAGTCCGGCTTTCCACAACCATACTTTTCCCCACGGTCAAAATAAATTTCAGAACAAGGACCACAAGGACCAGCACCATGCTCCCAGAAATTATCACATTTTCCATCTGCATCCCGATAGAAGCGAGTAATCTTCTCTCCCGGAACGCCAATCTCCTTGGTCCAAATATCAAATGCCTCATCATCCTCACAATAAATCGAAGGATAAAGCTTCTCCTCCTCCAAGCCAAGAGTCTGGGTCAAAAACTCCCAAGACCAGGCAATCGCTTCACTCTTAAAATAATCACCAAAAGAAAAGTTACCAAGCATTTCAAAAAAAGTAAGATGTCTAGCCGTCTTACCTACATTTTCAATATCACCGGTACGAATACATTTCTGACAGGTAGCCATTCTCTTATTCGGAGGAATTTCCTGACCTGTAAAATATGGCTTTAACGGTGCCATTCCAGAATTGATTAACAACAAACTGTTATCATTATGAGGCACCAAAGAAAAACTCTGTTGTACTAAATGACCCTTACTTTCAAAAAAGTCAAGATACATTTTCCGAAGTTCATTTACTCCATATGCTTTCATCGATTTACACCCTTTTTTCTAATATTTACACCCAAACAAGCTTGGATGCACTGATTCATTCATTATAAAAAAAAACACAGCTTTTGTCAAATTGTTTAACTTTGTGTTTGGGGGCTGAGAGGATGCTCCTTGGGGTAGACTTCGAACGCCTGAACCAGCGTCTTTCCAATCCCTCCCAGTGCCCACGCTCCACCCACTCCATTGAGCCTCTATGCGGGGAATTCTCTCGCCTTGCGGCTCCAGAATACCCCAACTGAAATTCCATTTTAGGAATTTCAGTTTATCTCAATTCCGTTTCGCTAAGGCACTGGGAGGGATTGGAAAGAC
>JAVBLX010000055.1:0-15993 GCA_031553075.1 Acetivibrio sp. | reverse complement strand
ACCATTCGCTGGTCTGATTTCCCGAGAGCACGAATGAAAAAGCCTCAGTGTAGCCCGCTACACCTACGTTTTTTCATCCGTACTCTCGAAAAATCATCCTCACCGATTGGTCCAGTTATTTAGAAGATGGTACACTAGTACCCCGAATAATACATAACGAACACCTTATGTATCCGTTATTTTTATTCGGTGTACCAATGAAATGACGGTACTGATTAAGGAGGAATAAAATGGCGGCATTTTTGGAAGATATTGCGAAATTCTATGGAACCGGAATGAAGAATGAAGACGGGCTGACGCTGGAAGAATTTCTGGAAGCATATAATCCCAATGAATATGAGAATCCTTGTTCCACAACAGATATATTGGTAGTAAAGTATAATTCCCTCTTGAGCCAGGTTCGAGAAGGCCTTGAGGTATTGATGATTCAAAGAAGAAATCACCCCAGTATTGGTTTTTGGGCATTGCCCGGTGGTTTTGCCGAGGTTGGAGAAGACTTGATAGATGGTGCCAAACGGGAACTGAGGGAAGAAACTGGTCTTACGGATATTCCAATTGAACAGGTTTACACCTGGGGAGAGACTTGGAGGGATCCAAGAACACGGATCATTACTACTCAGTATATTGCTGTGGTAGATGAGACGGTATCAAAGGTGGAAGCAGGAGATGATGCTGCGGATGCTATATGGCTAAAGGCATGCATAAGACCCTTAGGCACGAAAGAAGTGCTTGAAAATGGCATTAAAAAGAATAAAGAACGGTATGAGCTAATCCTTACGAATGAAGAAAGAGAAATAGAACTTCGTGCTATAGTGGAAAGAACCGAGAAAATTGGGCATTTGCTAAGGGAAGAGAATTATCAGGTGCTTATATCAGAGGGGATTGCATTTGACCATGGCAGATTTATTCTGAAAGGTCTTCTTTACCTGGAAGGCTTATTAGCAGGAGGGAAATGAAGCTAAAGCGGATAGAATAAAAACTGATAAAGAAAAACAAGTGAAATAAAAACAAATAAAAACAAATAATATAAAAACCAAGGAACTAAAAATAAATGAAATAAAACAAATGAAAAGAGTAATTTGAAAAAGAGCAAATGAAAAAAAGTAATAGAAAAAAAGAAAATAAAAACAGATGAAAATAAAAACAGAAGAAATAAAAAACAAATGAAATAAAAAACAGATAAAATGGGAGTGGATGAAATGAATATAAGTGGAACGAGAGAATCTGAAATAGAAAATGCGGAAACATATACAGCTGAACTGGAAATGGATGAAATTGAGGCAGAGGAGTTGGAAATGAGAGACTTGGAAACCGGCAGAAAAATGGGAAGAGGGTTACAGCGAGTGTTAGCCATTATTGGGATTGTGTTTTTGCTGGGATTGTATCTGGCAACTTTTGTTTTAGCCTTTTTTACCAATGCAGAAACGAAAGGATTATTTATGGCTTGCCTTTTTTCCACGGTGGCAATTCCGATTATGATTTACGGGTATATATTGGTATATCGGCTGGTAAAAGACCAGAATGGGAAATAGCACATAAAAATTAAAATCCCGGCAGTGCTTAGGGGAAGTAAGTACTGCCGGGAACAGGGGAGGATAAGTATTTAATTTTTCATTGGTATACTTCTAGTATAAACAGATTTTTTTTACTTATACAAAAGATATTAATTTTTTAATAAAATTTTTCTGATTTTAAGGAAATAGATTGAAAAGACAGGTGATTTTGTGGTATACTTGACCACGGACCAATGAGAAGGAGGTTTTATCAATGAGTTTATTAAGTGACTGGAGAGACTATGCATACTCTCAGGAAATGAACAATACCAAAGCAGGAGAGATGTTCTGGGCAAATTATTTTAATATCGAACAAGGAATTTACCGGGAACTTTTAAAAGATATTGATACTGTTGTGGAAGGCACTGTAGAAGAGCTTGCCAATCGTTTCAATGCCGATATAAGTATTATGGTTGGTTTTCTGGATGGGATTGATGAAAGCTTAAAGGAGCCTAATCCAATCGAAACAATGGAAGCGGATACAAAAGTATCTTTAAACATTGATAAAGAAAAATTATATTATAATATGGTTGCTGCAAAGGCAGATTGGCTGTATGAGCTGGAAGAATGGGACAACTTATTATCGGAAGAAAGAAGAAAAGAGCTTTACAAAGAGCAGAAGGCTTCTGGAACCATAGTAAAAGATAAAAAAGTAGGGAGAAATGACCCTTGTCCATGCGGAAGCGGAAAAAAATACAAAAAATGCTGTGGTGCCAACTAGGTACCACAGCTTTTTTCTAAATTTTTAACTAGTTTATTTAATTGGGTGTTCCTGACGGTAAATGAGATAATTGGTATAATGTTGAACTTCTTTTGATCTTTCTGCATCCAGGTGCTGATAGAGATTAAAGAATTCAACAATATCCTTATCCAGTACTTCGCCGCCTACTGGTAGATAAGCATCGGAGATACCAAGTAGATAATCACAGGATACATCAAAGTACTTGGAAAGTGCGATGAGCTTATCAAAGGAAGGCTCATTTCTTTGAGATTCATAGTTGGAAATGGCAGTTGGCTTCAACCCAAGGATGTCGGCTAATTCACTTTGAGTTAATTTATGTTTTTGGCGAAGCTGCTTTAAACGTACATTAAAATTCATAATACTCACTCCTTAAATTTTTGAACATTTTGTATATTACAAGCATTATACAACAATAATTTGCAAAATGTCAAGTACACATCTTTAAACTTTATGAAAAATGTTAAAATGATTGACAAATCATGAAGAGTGAAATAGTATATACATAGAAAGATATGCGATCGGACGGGAGAATGATATGAAAAAAGAAGTAATGGATACTTATTCTCAATTGACTTTTGAAAATGTCTTTGCTATGATTCTATATTTTGATGAGGAAGGAAAAGTGCTCCATTGGAATTCCACTGCAAGTAGTCAATTAGGTTATTCGAATTTCAACAAATGCAGCATCTTTGATATTTTTCCTCGTGACTTTCAAAAAAAAGGAAATAAGTTAGTTGCCTCATCTAAAAAAATTGTAAGTACATTTGCATACAAAAAAAACCAAACCTGTTTTCCAGTGGAGTTGAGAACTATTATGGAGGAAAATGAAAACGGTTTTTTTGGTATTTGTTTTGCTACTAACGTAACGGAGCGTGTTTCTGCTCTTAAAGAAGCAGAAAAAGCACGAAATGAAGTAGAGAATGCCAATCGAATTCGAAATGAGTTCGTCTCAAACGTTACCCATGAGCTTAGGACGCCAGTGAATGGGATTAAGGGTATTTCAAGTACCTTATATGAAACGGGACTGACGGAAGAGCAGAGGCGATTGATTTCAATAATTGATCGTTGTTGCGATAATATGTCTCATATTATCAATGATTTGCTGGATTTTTCAAAAATTCAGGCAGGGAAATTTACATTAGAAGAAAGAGAATTCCGTTTCCGGGAGTTTTTGGACCGCACCCTGAATGCCAATCTGCCTCTGATACATGAAAAAGGACTGACTCTTAGGGTAAGTGTTACTTCTCAGGTACCTGACCGATTAGTGGGTGATGAACTGCGTCTGACCCAGATTCTAAATAATCTTCTATCTAATGCCATAAAATTTACGCCTGCTGGACAAATCAGCGTGGAGGTGACCAAATCCCTCCAGGGTGAAGATGGTGTGGTAGAATTGTTTTTTATGGTAATGGATACGGGAATCGGAATTCATCGGGATGATTTGGGAAAACTGTTTAAGAGCTTTTCTCAGGTAGATGCATCCATTACCAGAAAATATGGCGGAACCGGACTGGGACTTAGTATTACAAAAGAATTGGTGGAGCTCATGCGTGGACGCATATTTGTTGAAAGCGATATAGGGCACGGGACAACATTTTCTTTTTCTGTGCGGCTCAAGGCACTTGATTTGGAAGAAGATCAGGAACAGAAGTTGGAAGCGGAGAATTTTATATACGAAGGACTGCTTAAGAAGGAGATTGATCCTTTAAGCTTTGCAGAAGATGCCGTCGAAGAACCTTTTGATGCATCACAGACATTTGAATTTGGAAGTAAGGAAAATAAAGCTGAAATCAGTAAAAATATGGAAAGACTGGCCCTTTGCCTGGAGATGGATAACTGGGAAAAGGCAGAGGATTTAACCGGAGTAATCAAAAAATTGGTCGGTACAAAAGAGCCAGAAGTGAAAAAGAGCGTGTTCCAGTTGGAGCTGGCAGTTCGGAAGGAAGCAAAAGAAAAGTCAGAAGAGCTATATAAAGAATTGGAGCAAATATTAAAAGAGTACTTTCAATAATACCCTTGGGAGGAACGGCTATGGAAGGTCTAACTGGAAGAAATGAAGTTGCCAATGTATTAATTGTTGATGACATTACATCCAATCTTGTGATTTTGACAGATATGATTAAAAGTGCCGGATATATTGCAAGACCGGTAACCAGTGCAAAGCAGGCAATGGCAGCAATTGCAATCAGTCTGCCCCAGATTATTCTTCTGGACATATCTATGCCGGATATGGATGGATACGAATTTTGTGAGCTGTTAAAAAAGGATGTGAATACCAAGGATATTCCCATTATCTTTATTTCGGCCATGAATGCCAATGAAGATAAAGTCAAGGGCTTTAAACTGGGGGCAGTGGATTTTATTTCAAAACCATTTGAACTGGATGAAGTAACTATGCGGGTGAATACCCATTTAAAAATATACAGAATGCAACAAGAGTTGGAAATGTATAACAAGCAGCTTCACAAAATGGTAAACGATCAGATTAAAAAGATTACAGAAGAAGAAAAGAACTTTATTTATGCCATGGCAAAGCTTTCAGAAGCGAAGGAGGATATTAATGGCAGTCACTTAAAGAATGTAGGAGAGAACTGTAAGCTTCTTGCCATGAGTCTTCAGCTGAGCCCAAAATTTGAAAAGGAAATCAGCAATGCTTTTGTTGAGAACATTGAGATTGCAGCCGCTCTGCATGATATCGGGAAGATTACGGTGAGTGACAGTATTTTGCTAAAACCAGGTCCTCTTACGGAAGAGGAAATGGAAAAAGTTAAAAAACATGCTCAGGTAGGGGCAGAAACCCTCACAGAGTTATATAATATGAACGAGCATAATAGCGTATTAGAAATGGCCATTGATATTGCTCATTATCATCATGAGAAGTGGGATGGCAAGGGGTATCCATCCCAACTTGAGGGTATAGAAATTCCTTTAGCTGCCCGGATTATGGCACTGGTAGATGTATATGATGCACTTACAGGTGAACGTTGCTATAAGAAGCAATTTACTCATGAGAGAAGTGTTGAGATTATCAACGAGGAATCGGGAAAAAGTTTTGACCCTAATATTGTTGAAGTATTTAATCGGATTCATAACAAATTTAAAAGAGGCAAAGAAAGCTAAAATAGGTTAAAATGAGAAAAAATAAGCGGAGTGGGGTATTATTTTTATTTGGGTGTATTGTGGCAATTGTATTGCTGACATCAGTGGCACTGCTACTGATTCAGTTATACCAAAAAGAGAGATCGGATGAAATAAAATCCGTACAGGCCGACCAGAGCGTTATCGAAGAAAGTGGAAAGTCTGACCATGGTGTGCTACTGGAAGATTCTGTCGAGCCAGACAAAACGCAACTGGGAGAAAATATAGTGACAGAGTCTGGAACAAATCCAGACGTCATAATGGCAGAAACAAGTCCCCAACAAGAATCAGAAGAATCTGTTTCTCTGGATTCGGGAGCTGCAGCCTCCTGGAATAGAGCCCCTGTAAAGGTAAAAGGGATTTATGTAACAGGACCCAAGGCAGGCTCAGAAGGAATGAAAGATTTAATCACTTTAGTGGATAAAACGGAATTAAACACCATGGTTATCGACATTAAAAACGATGGAGGAGAAATCACCTATAAGATGGACCTTCCCATGGCAGAGGAAATCGGTGCCACAAAGCGTTATGTAAAAGATATGCCCGCCCTGATTCAGCAATTAAAAGAAAAAGACATCTATCTAATTGCTCGAATTGTTGCCTTTAAAGACCCCATTCTGGCAGAAGAAAAACCAGAATGGGCCATTAAGAACAAAGATGGCAGTGTTTTTCGCAGCAAAGGGGGACTTGCCTGGATTAATCCATACCGGCAGGAAGTATGGGAATATATATACGAAGTATCAAAGAAAGCAGTAGGACTGGGATTTGATGAAATTCAGTTTGACTATATCCGTTTTCCTACCGATAAGGGAATTCAAAATGCCGTCTTTGGACCACAAGCAAAAGGCAAATCAAAGACCAGTGTAATACTGGATTTTACAAAAGAGATGACGGAAAAATTAAGTCAGCAGGGGGTATTTGTCTCAGCCGATGTATTTGGGACCATAATAGATTCGCCCACCGATGAAAAAATAGTTGGACAGGATTATAGAGAAATGGCGCAATATCTGGACTATATCTGTCCAATGATATATCCTTCCCACTATGCCAACGGGAGTTTTGGGGTAGCATATCCTGATATGCAGCCATATGATATAATTTTAGCAGCATTAACAGATTCCCAAAAGGTATTGGCGGGTGACGACCAAAAGCTGACAGCGAAAGCGATTGTGAGACCATGGTTGCAGGACTTTACAGCTTCCTGGCTGGAACATCACATAAAATATGATGCTAAGGCAGTGCAAGCCCAAATTAAGGCAGTGGAAGACGCTGGGTATGAAGAGTGGATACTGTGGAATGGAAGTAATCGATATACGGAAGAGGCCTTTGTGGATTAGTGTGGGGATCGGAACTTGGATACACCAGCTGAAAGCGTGAGCGGTTTCTAGTGTGCTGTATCATTCATCTTTAGCTAAACAGTGCTGAATATTTTGTCAGCTGCAAGGCGGCAGATGGCAAAATAGGCAGTGCTGTTTAGCTAATTATGAATGATACAGTACACTAGGTTTGGTAGAAAATTAAAAGGTAAATAAAAAGAACAACCGTAATTACCACAAGGTATTATACGATTGTTCTTTTTTGATAGCTTGTTTCCAACAATTACTCCACAGTGACGGATTTGGCCAGATTCCTTGGCTGGTCTACATTAAGACCTCTGGAAATTGCTGCATAGTATGCCAGGTATTGAAGGATAATTGCACTGGCAAAAGGGGTGAACAATTCGTTCATTTGCGGAAGAAGGATGTGGTGGTCACAAAGGGATGCATCTACTTGGGCATCGTCGTTGGTGATGAGGATGACCATTGCCCCTCTGGAACGTACCTCTCGGATATTGGAAATTATTTTGCTGTATATATGCTCCTGCGTTGCCAGAGCAATGACCGGTACATTGTCGGTGATGAGAGAAATCGTTCCGTGTTTTAACTCGCCGGCAGCGTAGGATTCGGAATGAATATAGCTGATTTCCTTTAGCTTTATAGAACCCTCACAGCAAAGGGAATAATCCAGACCACGGCCAATGAAGAACAGGTCGGTAGTATCTTTTAGACGATTGCTGATGGATTCGATTTGTTTATCATAATCTAATAATCGTTCTACGATCTTGACTGCATTTTCCAGTTCTTTCATGTACCCTCGGATTGCTTTATCTGATAAAAGTCCCTTTACCATGGCGAAGCGGAAGGAAAATAGATACATGATGGCAAGCTGGACGGTGTAGGCTTTGGTGCTGGCAACGGCGATTTCTGGTCCCGCGTGGGTGTAGAGGACGTAGTCGCTTTCACGGGCGATGGAAGAACCTTTTACATTTACGACTGACAGGGTTTTGGCTCCTTTTTCTTTGGAGAGACGGAGGGCGGCCAGGGTGTCAGCGGTTTCACCGGACTGGGAAATGGTGATTACCAGAGTGTTTGGGTTTAGAATCGGGTCTGCATAGCGGTATTCTGAAGCGATTTCTACGGATACAGGGATTCGGGTAAGCTTTTCGATCATGTTCTTTCCTACCATTCCGGCATGCATGGCTGTTCCGCATGCCGCGATGAGGATTCGATCGATTCCATCAAACAGGGAATCGGGAATCTGGTCTTCTTCAAAGGAGGGAAGACCATTTTTGATTCGTGGTGTGATGGTATTTTTTAAGGCCTCTGGCTGGTCGTGGATTTCTTTTAGCATGAAATACTCATAGCCACCTTTTCTGGCGGCGGCTACGTCCCAGTTTACGTGGAGCATTTTCGGCTCAATTACCTGATGTTCTAGATTGGTTACGGTGATGTCATCTTTTGTCAAACGGGCAATATGATGTTCGGGAAGGACAAAGTAATCCTTGGAATAAGGAATCAGGGCTACCATATCAGAGGCAATGAGAGAGCCTTTTTCGCAGGTGGCAGCAACTAATGGACTTCCGTTTCGGATGGCATAGATGATATCTGGCTGGTCGTGGAACATAATGCAGAAGGCATAAGCTCCTTCCAGCTTTTCAACAGCATTTTTGATTGCTTTTACCGGATTGCCGGTGTAGAAGGAATCCAGTACCATTGCGGCTATTTCAGAATCTGTCTGGGACACAGGAAATTTATTATCCTTTGCCAGCTCCATTTGCAGACTTTGATAATTCTCAATAATCCCATTGTGAATCAGTGTTACCTGACCATACGTGTGGGGATGGGAATTGGTATCCGTGACTCCGCCGTGGGTTGCCCAACGGGTATGACCGATTCCACATGTGCTCTCCTGATTGACAGTATTTTTTCCTTCTATGCTCGCTTGCTCGTTTTGCGGTGCATTTAAATGAATCATTGAATCAGTAAGCTGATTCAACTTTTCGACAAGGGATGAGACCTTACCAACGGTTTTGACGGTTTCTATTCCCTTCTCCGTAAAGAATGAAATACCGGCACTGTCGTACCCCCGGTATTCCAGCTCCGTGAGCCCTTTCGTTAGGATTTTTCTGGCATCGACGGTGCCTGTAAAACCGATAATTCCACACATAATGAATCTCCTTTATTAAGTTTTTAGGTCTTTGATTTATGCGGTTTTGTGTTGCAGTTACCTGCCGTTTTTAAGCATAATATTGCGTTCAAAGAAACACAGAAGAGCACCCGCCGAATTTTCGATAACTCTTCTCCTCGTCGACCTTTCCCACAGAGGGACCCAATAAAGGTACATGGCGCTAATGTTTTAAAACATTTCTGTTTTCAGATAAATCTTGGGTAGATTTCTTCTCCTTCCTGTTAGTTTATGATACGTCAGATTGTCTTGTGAAAACCGTAACAGGGCAATGGTATCATATGGGGGAAGTGCTTGTCAAGAATTGCAAAAAGGGATAAGAGAAAAAATAGCTTGAAGAGTGGAAGGCAAACAGGATACAATAAGGTAGAATGTAACGCTCTCAGAATGCCGAAAATGGGATATAAGGCGGAAATACAAGAATAAAGAAAGAAATGATAGTAATGACAAAAATAATGAATATAGTAAGAACGGAGTGAGGATGGAGGAGTGTTAATGACAAACTTAGTGAATGTTTTAATGAATATGTTTTTTTTAGCTGGCGAAAGGGGGATAGGGAAAGATATGGCTCCGTACATCATTATAGCAGTTTTGATTTTTTTAGGACCAATACTTTCTTTACGGAATCATCGGAAAAGAGAAAAGCAGTTGGAGGAGCAAAGGAGAAAGGAAAGTAAGCAAAAAAGAAAAAGCAGATTTGATCACAAATCCAAGGAAGAACTCTAAAACAATCTACTTTAAAATTAATAAATTAAAATTGAATGAGACAGATGCTTAAGTTAGGGATAAAAAATAAGTATCTGTCTCATTTATTATACTGCTTTATTTATTATTATTAACTTCCTGCATCTTCATAGCCCGTACTTTAGAGGAAAGACCAAATAAAGTAATGAATCCTTCTGCGTCATGATGATCAAATAAATCACCAGTGGTAAAGCTTGCTAATGATTCGTTGTACAGAGAGTATGGAGAAGAGGTTCCTGCTTTGATGATATTTCCTTTGTAAAGCTTAAACTTTACTTCGCCGGTTACATATTCCTGTGTGGAAGTGATGAATGCCTGGATTGCTTCACGCAGAGGGGTAAACCATTTTCCTTCATAAACAAGGTCGGCATATTTATTCCCCATGTCTTTTTTCATTGTATAAGTATCACGGTCTAAAATAAGTTCTTCTAACTGCTGATGAGCTTCCATAAGGATGGTTCCGCCTGGGGTCTCATATACACCACGGGACTTCATACCGACTACGCGATTTTCAACAATATCAATGATGCCAACACCATGTTTTCCGCCTAATACATTTAATTCGGCGATAATATCAGAAACCTTCATTGCTTTTCCGTTTAAGGAAACAGGAACTCCTTTTTCAAAGGTCATGGTAACCAGCTCTTCTTGATCTGGAGCCTTCTGTGGAGAAACACCAAGTACCAGTAAGTGGTCATAGTTTGGTTCTTCTGCTGGGTCTTCCAGTTCCAATCCTTCATGACTGATGTGCCACAGGTTGCGGTCACGGCTATAGCTGGAGTTTGCGGAGAAAGGAAGGTCAATTCCATGTGCCTTGCAGTATTCGATTTCATCTTCACGAGAGTTCATAGTCCATTTATCATTTCTCCAGGCAGCAATGATCTTAAGATCAGGAGCCAGAGCTTTGATACCAAGCTCAAAACGAATCTGGTCATTTCCTTTTCCGGTAGCACCGTGGCAGATAGCAGTAGCACCTTCTTTTCTGGCGATTTCTACCAGACGTTTAGCGATTACAGGTCTTGCCATGGAAGTTCCCAGGAGATATTTGTTTTCATAAATAGCATTTGCCTGTACACAAGGCACTACATATTCATCACAGAATTCATCAATTACATTTTCGATATATAATTTGGTAGCACCGGATAGTTTTGCACGTTCTTCCAAACCATCTAACTCTTCTGCCTGTCCGCAATTGATACAGCAGCAGATTACTTCATAATCAAAATTTTCCTTTAACCAGGGGATAATAGCGGTAGTATCAAGACCACCGGAATATGCCAGAACTACTTTTTCTTTCATAATAAAGACCTCCAAAAATAATTTTTGTATGTTATAAATATACAGTAAAAATGAATAATATGCAAGCGTTTTTTAAAAAAAATAAAAAAACCATTGAATATTTCTGGAAAGGAATGTATAATTATAAAAAATTAGTTAATAAAAATTCAGTAAAAATTGGAAAGGTGCTGGGAAAATATGATAAAAGCTGGGATTATTGGCTCTACCGGATATGCAGGACAGGAAATTGTTCGATTACTTTTACAACACAAGGAAGTGGAAATTGAATGGTTCGGGTCACAGAGTTATATAGATAAGAAATATTATGAAGTGTTTGGAAACATGTTTCAGTTAGTGGAAAATCTTTGTCAGGCAGATGATGTGGAAAAGTTGGCAGAAGAGGTGGATGTCATCTTTATGGCAACGCCCCAGGGGTATTGTGCTTCGGTTATGAATGAAAGGGTTCTTTCTAAAGCAAAGGTAATTGACCTTAGTGCAGACTTCCGTATTAAGGATGTGAAGGTTTATGAAGAATGGTATGGAATGGAGCATAAAACTCCCCAGTATATAGAAGAGGCTGTATATGGTCTTTGCGAAGTGAATCGGGAAGCAGTGAAAAAGGCAAGACTGATTGCCAATCCAGGATGCTATCCAACCTGCACCTTTTTATCGATTTATCCTCTGGCAAAAGAGGGATTGATTGATATGAGTACGATTATTGTAGATGCAAAGTCAGGTGTTTCCGGGGCAGGAAGAGGTGCCAAGGTAAATAATCTGTATTGTGAAGTCAATGAGACCATAAAGGCGTATGGTGTAGGAAATCATCGTCATACTCCAGAGATAGAGGAACAGCTTTCCTATGCAGCAAAGGAAGAAGTAACCATTAGCTTTACTCCCCACCTGGTTCCGATGAACCGTGGTATTCTCACTACCTCCTATGCAAAACTGAATACGGATGGATTCAAAAGGGCGGGTATGGAAATATCTTATGAAACCATAAAAGCAGTTTACGATAAATATTATGCAGAAGAATATTTTGTCCGTGTCCTGGATAAAGGAGTCCCACCAGAGACAAGATGGGTGGAAGGCAGTAATTTTGTTGATGTAAACTTTAAAATCGACCCAAGAACCAACCGGGTTGTGATGATGGGGGCACTGGATAATGTCGTCAAGGGAGCCGCTGGTCAGGCAGTTCAGAATATGAATCTGATGTTTGGATTTGCAGAAAATGAAGGCTTAAAGTTGGTGCCAATGTTCCCATAAAGAAATTGATAACTTTGTTTTTTAGAAATATATGTTAAGAAAAAGAAAGGAGTTTTTTATGAAAATTGAAAATGGAGGCGTAACAAGCCCAAAGGGATTTTTGGCAGCGGGAGTAGAAGCAGGTATTAAATATAAAAATCGTATGGATATGGCCCTTGTGTATAGTGAAGTGCCAGCAAAGGTAGCAGGAGTTTTCACTACAAATGTAGTGAAGGCAGCACCCGTATTGTGGGATAAGAAAATTGTTGAGGAAGAGACATATGCGCAGGCAGTTGTTTTAAATAGCGGAATCGCCAATGCCTGTACCCAAAGAGCAGGAGAAGAAGTAAATGAAGCCATGGCAGTAGCGGTAGCAAAGGCTCTTAATATTGAAACAAAAATGGTTTTGACAGCATCTACAGGAGTCATTGGCATGCAAATTCCACTAGACAGAGTGGAAATAGGTGTGAGCAAGCTGGTGCCCGGTTTAGGAAAGGACCTGGAGCATGGAACGCAAGCGGCCAAGGCCATTATGACAACGGATACCATTAAAAAAGAATGCAGTACATCATTCCGATTAGGAGATAAAACTGTAACCATCGGAGGGATGACAAAAGGGTCAGGAATGATTCACCCTAATATGGCGACCATGCTGGGAGTAGTTACTACTGATATAAATATTAGTAAAGAGCTTTTACAGAAAGCAATCAAAGAGGATGTGAAGGACTCCTTTAATATGATTTCAGTCGATAGAGATACCTCCACCAATGACACATATGTAATTCTGGCCAACGGCTTGGCTGGAAATCCGGAAATAACCCAAGAAGATGAAGATTATAGAACATTTTGTCAGGCACTTTCCACGGTATCAATAGAACTTGCAAAAACCATGGCAAAGGATGGAGAAGGCGCTACTAAATTATTTGAGACCAAAGTAATTCATGCCAAAACCAAAGAGGAAGCAGTTATTCTTGCCAAATCAGTCATTACCTCTAGCCTGGTAAAGACAGCCATTTATGGGAGCGATGCCAATTGGGGAAGAATTCTTTGCGCAATCGGATATTCCGGCGTGGATTTTGACCCGGAAAACGTAGATTTATTCATTGAAGCAGAAGGAAAGAGCCTTAAGATATTTGAAAAAGGTATAGCTACCGACTACAGCGAAGAAGAAGCAACTCAGATTTTATCCAAAGAGGAAGTAACTGCTCTGATAGATATGAAATCCGGAGATGCGGAGGCAACAGCATGGGGCTGCGATCTTTCATATGATTATGTGAAAATTAATGCCGACTATCGTTCCTAAGCCCCACTTAGATTCTAGAAAAAAGGATGAAATAGGCGATTGATGATAATCAGGAAAATTAGTAAACCGTTCGTTATAAGTAAGAGCATTAATAAATAGGTAGCAGAATAAAACAATTAAAAAAGTAATAAAGCAACTTTAAAAACTATACAAGCAAGATAAGTAGTAAGCTTATTCTAAACAGGGAGAGAACATGGACGTACAAATGGAACAAATCATCAGTAAAGCGCAGGTCTTAATTGAAGCTTTACCATACATAAGAGAGTTTAATAACAAAATTGTAGTAGTCAAATATGGTGGAAGTGCCATGCTCAGTAAGGAACGTCAGGAAAGTGTAATTCGTGACGTAGCACTTTTAAAGCTGGTAGGCATGCGCCCCATCATCATTCATGGCGGTGGAAAAGAAATCAGCAATTGGCTTCTTCGCATTGGAAAAGAACCTGAATTTTGCAAAGGCTTTCGTGTAACCGACGAAGAAACCATGGAAGTAGCAGAAATGGTATTAAATCGTGTAAACAAAACACTGGTTCAGATGTTTGAAAAAGTAGGAGTGAAAGCCGTTGGAATCAGTGGAAAAGATGGTGCTCTCATTCAGGCAGAAAGAAAAACCATAGATGGTGCAGACATTGGATTTGTCGGCAACATCACAAATGTAAATGTAGACATCGTAAATACACTCCTAAATAATGACTTTATTCCAGTTATTGCGCCAATCGGGACCAGTCTGGATTTTGACACTTATAATATCAATGCAGACGATGCCGCCTGTGCCATTGCAAGAGCTGTAAAAGCAGAAAAACTGGCATTTTTAACAGACACCGAAGGTGTTTATACCAATCCCGACGACAAGGACACCCTGGTAGCCAAAATGACCATCAAAGAAGCACAGGAATATATTAAATCCGGATATATAGGAGGTGGAATGCTTCCCAAATTGCAAAACTGTATTGATGCAGTGGAAGACGGAGTAAGTAGAGTTCATATCCTGGATGGTCGAATCCAGAACTGCTTGTTACTGGAATTCTTTACTCAGAAAGGAATCGGAACTGCGATTTATGGTAACCGTAAGTATTCCAATGAAGATGAGTAAAAAAAATACTCAAACTAAAATGAGTAATTAACAAATATAAAAAAGAGTAATTAACTAAGATATGAGTAATAAAGCAAATACTCTAAATATTCAAATATAATGAGGAAAGAAGGCATGTTATGAATCCATATATTCAAATGGCAGAAGAAAATCTTATTCACACATATAATCGCTATCAGATTGTATTTGATAAAGGAGAAGGAGTCTATCTGTATGATGCAGAGGGAAAAAGGTATCTGGATTTCACATCCGGAATTGGTGTGTTTGCCCTTGGGTATGGAAACAAAGCATACAACCAGGCCCTAAAGGATCAAATAGATAAAATCATCCACACCTCCAACTATTTTTATTCCGTTCCCATGGCAGAAGCTGCAGCCAGAGTCACCAAAGCAGCTAAAATGTCCAAAGTCTTTTTCTGCAACAGTGGAACAGAAGCCGTAGAAGGAGCATTAAAGCTAGCCAGAAAATACACCTGTTTAAAAGGTCAAAAAGACCGTTATGAAATCATTGCCATGGACCATTCTTTCCACGGCAGGAGCACCGGAGCCCTGGCTGTAACCGGAACCCCTCACTATCGGGAACCCTTCGAACCACTAATGCCAGGAATTCACTTTGCTGCATTCAACAATCTAGAAAGTGTAAAACAATTAATCACCAATAAAACCTGCGCCATAATAATGGAGCCCATCCAAGGCGAAGGCGGAATCTACCCCGCCACCAAAGAATTCCTCCAGGGAATCCGTACCCTCTGCGACGAAAATGACATCCTTCTCATTTTTGATGAAGTACAATGTGGCATGGGACGAACCGGAACCATGTACGCCCACCACCAATACAACATCTCGCCTGACGTCATGACCACCGCCAAGGCATTAGGCTGTGGCGTTCCAGTAGGAGCCTTCCTGGCCAACGAAAAAGTATCCAAAGTACTAATAGCCGGAGACCACGGAACCACCTATGGCGGAAACCCTCTAGCTACCGCTGCTGTCAACAAAGTCTTTGAACTTTTTGAAGAAGAAAGAATCATCGACCACGTAAACGAAATCGCCACTTACCTGGAAGAAAAACTAGAAACCCTGGTAAATAAATATGACTTCATCAAAGAACGCCGTGGAAAAGGACTTATGCAGGGAATGGAACTTGATAAGCCAGTATCTGAAATCATCCAAAAGGCAATGGACAAAGGAGTCATTCTTATATCCGCCGGAGCCAACACGATACGGTTTTTGCCGCCATTGGTTATTGAGAGAGTGCATGTTGATGAGATGATTCAGATACTGGATGAGGTGTTGGGAGAGGAACTTTGTGTTTAGGCGGTGAGGACGCTCCTGAGATATAGGTTGCGAACGCCGAAAGAGCGGGTGGATGAGTGCCTCCCTGGAACGGCTTCCTTGGAAAA
>JAVBLX010000162.1:0-16832 GCA_031553075.1 Acetivibrio sp. | reverse complement strand
AGGTGGTGAGGACGCTCCTGAGATATAGGTTGCGAACGCCGAAAGAGCGGGTGGATGAGTGCCTCCCCGGAACGGCTTCCTTGGAAAACGGCTCACATGCGAAAGATTTCTGGCATTCGTAGGAGTGCCGAAAGAACTTAGGCAAAGAATAAAAATCATTCTTTTAAAAATTTGCGTTACCCCCACAAAAAGCTATTGTTTGAGCATCAATGAGTACAACATTCCAACGTACTAAAGTGCGAGTTATAGTTGTTGTGGGGGTGCCCTTAGCAAATTTTTAAAAGAATGATTTTTATTCTTTGCCTTAGTTCTTTCGGTGCTTCTACGCTAGCCAGAAATCTTTCGCATGCGAGCCGTTTTCTAAGGAAGCCGTTCCTGGGAGGCAGTGATCCACCCGCTCTTTCGGCGTTCGCAGCCTATATCTCAGGAGCGTCCTCGTCGCCTATACACAAAGTTATCATTCCTTCTCCGCTTTCGAGAGGGTTTTATCGATTGCATCTAAAAGCATTTTCTGCGTATATTGATTTTCCGGTTCCAGTTCAATATCAGCCGTGGATGCTCCCGTCTTTAGCTGGGTTGCGATTTTCTCCAGAGAGGGTTCCATCAGGGGATACATGGTAGTTACCGCCTCCTCCAGGTTCACAAACCGAAGTGAATTAATGTGGTCGCTGTCAACCACCACTTCCAGATTTACTGAATTGGAGCCGATGGACATCTGGGTTGTATAAACACCAGCGTGATATTGGTTTTCTCCGACGGATTCCGGTGAGGTTGCCTTGTCTTTGCCTGTACGGAACATAATCAGGAGGAGTACGATAAGAAGAAGACCTAAACCAATAAAAATGCCAGTATATACAATTTCCTTTAGCTGAACGATAACGATTTTGGTTTTTGACATAAACAGACCTCCAAGTAATTCTAATGATACATTTTATTGGAGGTCTGAGGAAAATATACCATTTTTTTATTTTTCAAGCTCATCCAGCCATGTACGTACGGAAGCATCACTTGGCATACGCAAATCGCCTCTTGGAGAGAGAGCTACACTTCCTACTTTAGGGCCATCGGGCAGGCAGGAGCGTTTGAATTGCTGAGAAAAGAATCTGCGGTAGAAGGTGGTTAACCATTTTAGGATGGTTTCCTCTGAATAGTCGCTACCGAAGGCATATTTTGCCAGGCGGTATACTTTAGAGGGTTCATACCCGAACCGCATGATATAGTATAGGAAGAAATCGTGGAGTTCGTATGGGCCTACAATATCTTCGGTTTTCTGAGCAATTTCGCCGTCCTTTGGCGGGAGAAGTTCGGGACTCACAGGGGTGTCCAGGACATCATACAAGGCATTTTTTAAGGCTGGTTGATTGCACTGGTCGGCATAATAGGCAACCAGATATCTTACCAGGGTCTTTGGTACAGAGGAATTGACACCATACATGGACATGTGGTCGCCGTTGTAGGTTGCCCAGCCAAGGGCTAATTCGGACATGTCTCCGGTTCCCACTACCCAGCCACCACACTGATTGGCTATGTCCATTAAAATTTGGGTACGCTCACGGGCCTGTCCGTTTTCGAAGGTAACATCGTGATTGTTGATGTCATGGCCAATGTCCTTAAAGTGTTGCTCCACAGATTCCCGGATAGAGATTTCACGTAAGGTGGCTCCCAATTCTTTAGTCAGGATTACCGCATTGGTATAGGTGCGGTCTGTTGTACCAAAGCAGGGCATAGTGACACAGATAATGTTTTCTCTTGGCAGACCAAGGAGGTCAAATGCTCCGACTGTAACCAGAAGGGCAAGGGTAGAATCCAAGCCACCAGAAATTCCCAAGACCACGGTTTGGCTTCGGGTATGCTCCAATCTGGTTTTTAGTCCCATCTTCTGGATCATGAGGATTTCTTCACAACGTTTTTCCCGTTCAGCCAATGAACTGGGAACAAAAGGAGTCTTTTCATAGGTACGAGTAAGGATCGTTTCCTCCATTTCCCAGGTAAAGTTCACGACTTCATAGGTGGAAGCCTCCAAATCTGCCTGATAAGTGGTCATTCTTCTTCGTTCACTCATTATTTTTTCCAAGTCAAACTCGGCAATAACCTTTTCACTCTGAAAACGCTTTGATTCTTTTAGGAGTGTACCATTTTCTCCGATGAGATTATGACCAGAAAATACCAGGTCAGTGGTGGATTCCCCTTCTCCTGCGCTGGCGTAAAGGTAGCCGCAAATCAGTCTTGCGGATTGACCAGTCACCAGATTTCTGCGGTATACATCTTTTCCTGTTGCTTCATCACTGGCAGAAAGATTGGCGATTACCGTAGCACCTGCCAGGGCATGGCTCGCTGCTGGTGGAATGGGTACCCATATATCCTCACAAATTTCGATTCCCAGAACGAATTGGGGCAGGTTTTCACAAGTAAAAAGCAGGTTGCTTCCAACTGGAATTCCATCATGATAAATCACTTTATTATTTCCTTTATTAAAATGTCTTCCCTCATAAAACTCGGAATACATTGGTATATTGGTCTTAGGAACCATTCCCAAGACTTGCCCCTTCTGTAAAACAGCCGCCATATTGTACAGTTTACTTTTTATCATCACAGGAAGTCCTACAACCACCAGTATGTCTTTTCCGTTGGTAAAATCTCGAATATCTTCCAGAACTTCTCTGGCTTCCCTCAGCAAGGTGTTCTGTAAAAATAAGTCTCCACAAGTATAACCTGTAATGCAAAGTTCTGGAAAAACTACAAGTTTCACCTTTTCCTGCCAGCATTCTTCAATAATTCCCTTAATTTCCTCTCCATTGTGCCTGCAATCAGCTACTTTAACTTTAGGGGTTGCGGTACATACTTTAACAAATCCGTGTTTCATGTTAGCTCCTATCTGTCGTTTTGCGACATATATAAAATATATATCTAAAATTCCGGTCAGCACTTCTTTAAATCCACTTGTAGAATCTTTTCAGGCGTAGCGGGCTACGCTGAGAAAACTTTTTTCGTGTACTCTCGGCAAATCAGATCAGTGAATCGAGTCGTTATAAAAGCTTAATTGAAAAAGGCAGCGTAAACGCTGCCCCTTATCTTTCGTAAATATCTCCCAAAATGCCGTTTCCTGAATTTTGACGCCTAGCCAGAGCTAGGTGGGTTACCGCAAATAGTCTTCTGCCTTCCCCTTCCATCTAGGGGGGCTTGACATCCAACTAAAGATATAGGTGTCCCATAATCGTAAATGTAGGTTCAAAATATCAGGATTATCGAACATTCCAGGATGTTTTACTTGAGATTAGTATACCACGTTTTCGCTATTTTATCAATAGTTCCATAACAAAGTCATCCATAAAGAAGCCATTCCCAATATCTGCCTTTTGCTCTCTGACTACAACAAAACCTTTTGCCTTATATACTTCTACAGTGTGCTCATTATATCGATTTACTGTCAGCCAAATCTTATTTAAATTTCTTTTTTTGCAAAGCTTCCTTAGAAATGAAAAAGCATTAGTGGCATATCCATTCCCCCGAAACTCTTTCAAAATGTACAGCTTGCTTAGGAAAACGGCATCCTCCTCCTGGTGAATTCCTATATATCCTGCCTTTTCTCCTTCTACCTCTATAAAAAAGTACTCGTATCCATCTTCTCCAATCTGCTTTGTCAAAGTAGGCATAGATTGAAATTTGTCCAACATATAATCAATTTGTTCCTTTGAAATAATCTGGACAAAATACTCATTCCAAATCATACTTGCCAAATCTGCCAGACTTTGGATTTCATTTATTGTTTTTACCGGTATAAATAAAACTTCCATTTTCTCTTTTCCCTCCTCTAAAATAGTCAACTTAAATATACACTACCGCACCATTTCTAATATTATAGTGAACTATTCAATCTCTCTTCATATTATAGGGAAATACCGACGATAGAGAAAAACCTTCCTATCAAAACCAAGCATTCGCTTCTTCCTTAAAACTAAATAATTCTTTAAAACAGCTTCTACAGCTACTTAATAGGCAATGCACTTCCCTGCACCCCATAGTTAAGTAATGACTCATAAGCCCGTTCCACATTTTGGGCAAATTCTTCTGTGGAATACTGTTTTACTTTTCTTATGGAATTTTGCTGATATGAAATTCCATCTTCTGAAAACAGTACCTGATCCAATCCATCAATCATGCTTCTCTGGTCCGTGAAGGTATAGCCGTTATACCCATTCTCCAGAATCCCGTCCAAACATGGGTCCTCTCTGGCTACCACTGGCAGACCGGAAGCCATTGCTTCAATATAAGTGAGTCCCTGGGTTTCGCTGTTTGACGCACTGACAAATACGTCCCCCATTTGATAAAATCGTCCGATAACATCCCATGGCTGAACACCTGTAAATATAATTCTATCTTTGCAGGAAAATGTATTCTTAATGCCTTCCAGATGTTCCCGGTTCGGTCCATCACCAACCAGGATAAACTTAACATCCAAATGCTTCTCCATATAAGCAGGCATTCCGCGAAGCACCTCTTCAATATTTTTCTCTTCGGAGATTCTGCCCAGGTATAAAATAACTTTTTCCCCATCACCAATTCCATACTGAATTCTCAGGGCATCTATTTCTTCTTTTTGATATTTAACAGGATTAAATTTTGCAAGGTCAATTCCGGTCGGAATGACTTCGATATCCTTCACCACATGATAGCTGCTCAATAAATCTTTAACCTTATCTGTGGGAACAATTACCTTTTCCACCGTATTACAGCAGATTTTAGAGAACATCCTGACAAATGCTCTTGCTCGGTCTTCCACTTTTTTGATGTGAATTTTATTAACGTAATGGGTATAGTCTTCATATATGGTGTGGTAGGTATGAATAATGGGAAGTCGCAGCTCTTTTGCCATAATCCGCCCAAATACGCCCAGTGAAAACTCCGTGTGGGTATGTATCAAATCCAAATCCAATTTATGGATAATATGAGCTAACCTGGATGAATAAAACATCCCCACCCGCCGTTCTGTTATAAATACGCAGGGAAGGCTTGGTACCCGAAATACATTATGTTCGAACTCCGGTGCTCCAGGAGTGGTGGTGGTAAAAACATATACCTGATGTCCCATTTTTTCCAACTCATTTTTCAAAATATATACAGAGGTTGCAACACCATTTATCTCAGGGTAATAGGTTTCTGTAAACAATCCGACATTCATATGATAACTCCAATCTGCATTTTTTTTGCTATCAATATTTCAGTTTTTATCATATTCCATTTTTTACTAATTGTCCAGATTTACCGACACAAAGTCATGAATTCTTAAGGTTCCAATCCCTACTTCACAATCAACTGCCACAATGTTTACTCCATTCTCTCTGGCATAGAGGAGAGCCTGGCCAAATTCCGGGTGGGTCTGGTCATTGGGCATAAACATCTGAATTCCCTCCATTTGAATCACAAACAAAATAAAAGCTTCGTAGCCTTCCTTTCTGGCCTCACAAAGCTCGTAAATGTGTTTGACCCCACGTAGTGTGGGAGCATCAGGAAACCTGGCAATATTATCCTCTTCCAGAGTTACCCCTTTCACCTCAATCAAATTTCGCTTTCCATCTGCTTCTACATAAAGATCAATTCTAGATTTTCCATATTGATACTCTGGCTTTACATAGGTAACCTGCTTAAAAAAGCCACCCTCCAATATCCATTCCAACGCCACTTTATTGGGCGCCTGGGAATCCATATTGATCAGGCGGTCATTCTTCACTACCTGTATTAAAGAATATCTTGTCTTTCGGGTGGTTTCGGGACCATGATCGGTTACATATACTTTTGTTTTGCCAGGAATTAATAGTTCCCGGCACCTTCCCGTGTTCTTCACATGACAAACTTCTTCTTTCCCGTCCAGCATAACTCTGGCAATAAACCGATTTGGTCGTTCCAGAAAAACCCCTTCTTTTACTTTGCTATAATGCATCCTTCGCTCCCTTTAACACTACACAGCTTACTAATACTACAACTCATATAATCCGCTCTGTTTTATCATCTATATCAAGATACTGCATGTACCGCAGCTTCTATCTCTATATCAAGATACTGCATGCACCGCAGCTTCTATCTCCGTATCAAGATACTGCATGTACCGTAGCTTCTGTCTCCGTAGAAAATACTGTCTTCCCAAACTGAGGAATCAAATCCGCCGTAAATAGACATGGCATAACCTTTTTCACACAATCATTCCGCAATTTTGTCTTGCAGCTGTCCTTATCTTTGTTGCAGCGATCACAATCCTGCACCACCTGATAAACCATGGTCTCCAACGGACATGGAAGCTTAATCAGTCTTCCCTGCCGCTCCAGTTCAGCATACTCTTCTCCCCTTTTCAGTAATTTTTGAATTTCATCAAGGTCATACTTCTTTGCCATTACTACTTCCTCCAAGTGCTGTTTTTCAAGCAATTATTTTAACGTGCCGTGAATTTTTACTGCCTATTAGGGCAAATCCAACAGCCTCGAGTGAATTCACTTTATCACTTCAAATCTTAGTATAACATATTTTGTACAAATTGTGAACAAAGATACGCTTAAATGTTCACAGAATGTTAAGAGTAAAAACAAACTTTCTTCACATCTTTTGTATATACTATAATCAAGCAAGCGAGATAGTGCTAATGTAGATTTTTTTCATAAACAGCCCGGAGGATTGTTACCATCTTCCGGGCCTCTCCTCATTTTAGGGGGTATTTTTCAATTTACCTTCGTAGGTTTTCTTACACCCTGGGATACTTTTTATACTCAAGAATGCTTTTTATCTCTTGGAGATGCTTTTTATCTCTTATTTTTTTCTTGCTTATGGTGAAATGGAACTACTTTATTCTTTTTTCATAAATATAATATAAAATTAGCTTTCTTTTTTTGAAAAAAGGAATTATAATATCAGAGAGAAAACCCATTATTAGAAAGCTAATTTTTTTAACGGAAGGAGTCGCTATGAAAAAATTTGGGAAATTTATTTTTGCAACCTTATCCGTGGCAGCATTTGCCGGCGGTGCATATTACTTTATTAAAAATATTGTAAATAAAGATACGGTAGACGAATTCGATGATTTTGATGACGATGATGCTGACAACACCAAAACCACTTCAGAGAGAGGCTATGTGACTTTAAATACCGGAGAGTCTAATGACCCCGTTCCGGATGAAGTTCATTCTGAAGAAACCGTTGAAGCAGATGCTGTGTCAGAATCAGCCGAAACAGAAGTATAGTCAAATAGGGATATGAGGCCTCAAACCTCATATCCCTATTTTTTTGCCTTTGTTCATTATCTTGACAGTTGCTTAGCCATTTCATACATGTATGGATCCAGGGTCTTGGTCATACCCAGTGCTTCCTGAATATCAAAGTCAACATACTCGCCATGTTTGTAAGCAACAACCCGATTGGATTTTCCTTCCAGTAGTAAATCCACTGCTTTTGATCCCATAACCGATGCATACACCCGATCCTTACAGGTTGGCATACCACCTCTTTGAATGTGTCCGATAATAGTTGCTCTGGACTCTACACCAGTTGCGGCTTCAATGCGCTCAGCCAGTCCATAAGAATCGCCAATGCCTTCAGCATTTACAATAATATGATGCTTTTTGCCAGTTGCCTTTCTCTTCATTATACGTTCAATGATTTCTCCTTCATTCAGTTCATCCTTCTTCTCAAAGGTCAAAATCTCTTCCGCACCGCTTGCAATTCCACACCACAGAGCAATATAACCAGCAGAACGGCCCATTACTTCAATGATGCTGCATCTCTCATGTGAGGTAGAGGTATCACGAACTTTGTCGATTGCCTCCAATGCAGTATTAATGGCAGTATCAAAGCCAATGGTATAATCAGTACAGCTAATATCTAAATCAATCGTGCCTGGAAGTCCGATGGTATTAATTCCCTGCTCAGAAAGTCTGCTGGCACCTTGGAATGAACCGTCTCCACCAATAACAACCACACCATCAATTCCTACTTTTCGACAAATGTCCGCACCATATTTCTGCCATTCCAGTTCTCTGAAACGATGGCAACGTGCGGTATAAAGAATTGTTCCACCTCTTTGAATCGAATCAGCAACATCCTTTGCAGTCAAATCCTTGATTGTGTTGTATTCCAGTGCCTTTTCTTCTTCTTCTGGTGTCAAGCCCACTTGTTCTTTCTTTTCCATAAGATCCAAATATTTGCCATAGTCAAGGAGACCACTGAATCCTCTGTAAATGCCCTTAACGTTTAATCCCTGTGCCAATGCGGTACGTACCACTGCACGAATGGCTGCGTTCATCCCCGGCGCATCACCGCCGCTTGTTAAAATACCAATTGTTTTAACCGCTACTGCCATAATTCTTCCTCCAAAATTTCCCTGATTTGTTTTCCCAAATTTGAATTTTCCTTATCATTCTAACTCTTTTCTTAAGCTTTTTCAATACTCTTTTACTTAAGTCGGACATTCTCGGGTGCTAAAATTTCGTTAAGTTTCGTTATCAATTCTTGATTTGCCTTAATACTCCGGCTTTTAGGTAATCGTTTTATCTGTTTTTCACATTCCAGATAAATACATACCGAATCCTCTCCGTCATAATCGCTTAATATATCATACAATTTTTGTTCAGAATTTACAAAATTCTCCTTGTCTGGAAACTTTAGCCACAATTCCCGGGGAATCTGGTCGAATGACGTAATTTTCTGACAGATTAACTTGGCCGGTTTGTCTTCCTCAATGGAAACCTTCCCATGAATTAGGATTTTCTCATCTTCATTCAATTTTGATTTATTGGCTTCGTAGTCCCGTGGAAATACGATTACCTCTACCACTCCGTACAAATCTTCAACATTAATAAATGCCATGGTGCTGTTGGTACGGGTTGTTTTTATAGTTTTACCATTAATGATTCCACCAATGCATGCGGTTTCTCCATCGTTTACCTTTACCTGCCCGGTTTCTTCATCCAAAAGAAAATCCATGGTAGTTCTGGTAATATTTTTCCGCCACAGCTCCTCATATTCTTCCAGAGGATGACCACTTACGTAAATTCCCAGAACCTCCTTTTCATAATTCAGCAGCTGTTCCTTATTGTACTCACCTATATTGGGCATTTTAATATCATAATCAATCTTTTCTTCTTCGCTGGCAAAGTCAAACAAGGACATCTGCCCAGACATGGCGTTCTTCTTTTCCTGGTTTACCCCATCAATTACCTGATTATAGATTGCCATCTTCTGCATCCTGGTTCCAGGAAGGCTGTCAAAAGCACCAGCTTTGATAAAGTTTTCAATGGTTCGTTTATTTACTTCCTTTCCCGACAGACGAAGGGCAAAATCTTTCAGGTTCTTATATCGGCCATTCAGTTCCCGCTCTGCCACAATGGCGTCGATAACCGGCTTTCCCAGCCCCTTGATGGCAGACATTCCATAACGGATATTATGACCTGAAACAAAGAAGTTTCCTTCTCCTTCATTAATATCAGGAGGCAGAATTTCGATTCCCATCTGCCGACAATGAAGGGTATATTCTGCTACCTTCGTAGTATTACCAAGAACAGAGGTAAGCAGCGCGGCCATAAATTCTACAGGATAGTAGAATTTCAGATATGCCGTCTGATAAGCAACCACCGCGTAAGCTGCTGCATGGGACTTGTTAAATGCATATTTAGCAAAATCTATCATTTCATCGTATATTTTGTTGGCTACTACTTCGGAAATGCCATTGGCAATACACCCAGATACTCCCTCTTCCTGATTTCCATACACAAAGTTCTGTCGCTCTTTTTCCATGACAGAAACCTTTTTCTTGGACATAGCACGACGCACCAGATCACTGCGGCCATAGCTGTATCCAGCCAATTCACGTACAATCTGCATAACCTGTTCCTGGTATACAATACAGCCATAGGTAGGCGATAGGATCGGCTCCAGTTCAGGACAGTCATAGGTAATGCTGTCCCGGTTGTTTTTACCCTTAATATATTTCGGAATAAAGTCCATCGGACCCGGTCGGTAAAGAGATATCCCCGCAATGACATCTTCGATATTTTCCGCCTTTAGCTCCTTCATAAAGCTTTTCATTCCGGCACTTTCCAACTGGAAAACACCTTCTGTCTTTCCCGAAGCAATCAGCTCATATACTTTTTTATCGTCAAAATCAATTTTATCAATATCCAGTTCAATACCCTTTTTGTTAACCAGCTTTACGGCATCCGAAATTACCGTAAGAGTACGTAGACCCAAAAAGTCCATCTTAAGGAGCCCAAGCTCCTCTAAAGTTACCATGGTAAACTGAGTGGTAATGGTATCATCTGCACCTTTGGAAAGGGGCACATATTCATCCACCGATTCCTTACTGATTACGACTCCGGCTGCGTGAATGGAGGTATGCCTTGGCAGTCCTTCCAGTTTCATGGACATGTCAAGCAGATATTTTGCCTGTTCATCCCCTTCATACAGATTTCTCAAATCCCGATTAATCTCAAGAGCACGGTTGATGGTAATTCCCAGTTCAAATGGAATCATCTTGGCAACGGTGTCCACATAGGAATAAGGTAAATCCAAAGCTCGTCCTACGTCCCGGATAACCGCCTTGGCTGCCATGGTACCAAAGGTAACAATCTGTACCACCCTGTCTTTGCCATACTTTTCTACTACGTAATCAATGACCTCCTGCCGTCTTTCATAGCAGAAGTCAATATCAATATCCGGCATGGACACACGCTCTGGATTTAAGAAACGCTCAAAGAGCAAGCTATATTTAATGGGGTCAATATTGGTAATCCCCAGACAATATGCTACAATACTGCCTGCTGCAGAGCCTCTTCCCGGTCCCACTGGGATACCATGATCCCTTGCATACTTAATAAAATCTCCCGTAATGAGAAAGTAATCCACAAAGCCCATATTGTGAATGGTGGTAAGCTCATAATTAAGGCGTTCCATCAGGGGTTCCCAATTAGCCGGATATCTTTGCTTTAATCCATCTGCACAAAGCATCTGCAAATACTCCCACGCTAAATAGCCATCCGGCACATCAAATTTGGGTAGCTTGTACTCTCCAAATTCAATCTCCACATGGCAGCGATTACCGATTTGGTATGTATTTTCTAACGCTTCTAAAGCATAGGAAAAAACAGACGCCATCTCTTCCGGCGATTTTAGATAATATTGTCCCCCTTCATAACGCATCCGATCTTCGTCAGATACCTTCTTCTGGGTCTGAATACAAAGAAGAATGTCATGTGCTGTGGCATCCTCTTCGTTAATATAATGAATGTCATTGGTTGCTACCAGTTTAATTCCGGTTTCTTGACTCATACGTAAAAGTCCCTGATTTACGGTTCTTTGGTCAGGAAGACCATGGTCCTGAAGCTCCAAAAAGAAATTTCCAACACCAAAAATATCCTGAAGACGAAGGGCTTCTTTTTTGGCCTCTTCATAAAATCCCTGGCGTAAAAGACTGGCAACTGCACCACCCAGACAAGCACTAAGGGAAATGATTCCTTCATGATATTCTTCTAATACTTCATAATCTACACGGGGTTTATAATAAAAGCCTTCGACAAAGCCTTTGGAAACAATCTTCATCAGATTGGCATACCCCGTATTATTCTCCGCCAGCAGTACCAAATGATGATATCGGTCATCAGAGGATTTACCCGACTCACGGTCAAAACGGGAATTTGGCGCAACATAAACTTCGCACCCAAGGATGGGGTTAATCCCCACCTCCCTGGCTGCGCGATAAAAATCAATTACACCATACATAACTCCATGGTCGGTAATTGCCAAACTATTCATGCCCAAATCCTTTGCCCGGATCACCAGTTCTTTAATCTTACTGGAACCATCCAAAAGGCTGTACTCTGTATGTACATGCAAATGGGTAAAGTTCATTTGCTACACACCTCTATTCGTTGCTGTTCAGGTATTTTTCAATATTTTCAATTGCTGCTTCTTCGTCCTCGCCATTAGCAGAAACGGTTACCTCTTCTCCTGCTGCCAAGCCAAGACTCATCATTCCCATAATACTTTTTGCATTTACCTTTTTTTCTTCACATTCAATGTAAATGCTGCTTTCGTACTGGCTGGCCACCTGCACTAAAAGTGCCACTGGTCTTGCCTCCAAGCCGGTAGGAATTTTGATTGTCATTTTTTTAGTTACCATAATCTCTCTCCTTTTCTTCCCTGAGGTTATCCGCAATTTCACTCAGTTTTCTCAGCCGATGATTTACTCCTGATTTACCAAGAGATGGATTCAGCAAAGCCCCAAGTTCCTTAAGCGATGCATCCGGCTGCTCTACTCGAAGTCTGGCTATCTCCTCAAGTCCATCCGATAACTCACTAAACCCTATTGTCTCTCTGATATATATAATGTCGTCGATTTGCTTCGCCGCCGCTGTAACGGTTTTATTGATATTCGCCGTCTCACAGTTTACCTGGCGGTTTACGGAGTTTCGTACTTCTTTTAAGATACGTACGTTTTCCAACTCCATTAGAGCAATATGTGCCTCCATAATATTGAGCAAATCAACAATCTGAGAACCTTCTTTTAAGTATACAACAAAATACTTCTTCCGTTGTATAATTTTAGCCTCCATCTGGAAAAAATTAATCAAATCCCGTAGCTGCTCTGCTTTTCCTTTGGAGGACGTCACGATTTCCAAATGATAGTTTTTGGCTGGGTCACTCATCGAGCCGTAGGCAAGAAATGCGCCTCGTATAAATGCTCTTCTGCAGCAGGCGTGTTGAACCACCAAATTATCGGTAATGGATAATTGTTCTTCAATCTCTCCATCCTGATTAATCAGCTTGGTTGCCTGGAGTACCTTCATAGACGTCACTGCATCTTTTATCAATACGGTATAGATGTTATTTTTTTTCAGATTCCGATTTTGGCGAACGGAAATTTCCGCTGAAATGCCAAATGATTTCTTTACTAAAATAAAATATTTTCTTGCAACTGTCAAGTTTTCTGTATGAATTTTAATAAAATAGTGGTTTTTATCATCTATTAATATGTCGCCGCACAAGCTGATAATTGCCGCAATTTCGGCAATTTGACAATGTCTTGCGGAACTTAACTGTCTGGAAAGCTCTTCCTTCACTGTTTTTGAAAATGACATGACGGCCTAAACCTTTCTTTTATCCACATCCCGGTGTTCGGTCTTAATACTGTAGTCCAGGGAACTAAGACGCTTTGCTGTTTCTCTGGCCAGTGTTACCGAACGATGCTTACCACCGGTACAGCCAATTCCAATCACCAGCTGATTCTTTCCTTCAATAATATAGTTGGGAATCAAAAACCTTAACATATCCTCCAGCTTGTCTAAAAACTCCACCGCCGAAGGTGAATTCATGACATAGTCCTGTACTTCCTTTTCATTTCCCGTTTTATGCTTTAGGTCTTCAATATAAAACGGGTTGGGTAGAAAACGCACATCAAAAACCAAATCAGCGTCTGCCGGAATCCCATATTTGAATCCAAAAGATAGTATGGTGATAAAGAAGTTGGAATATCCCTTTTCTTTGAACAATATTTTATCAACTTCTGCCTTTAAATCCCGAATCAGTAAATGACTGGTATCAATAATATAGGTTGCCCGCTTTTTTAAAAATTCCAGTTGTTCCCGTTCCATGTCAATCCCATGGTTTACCCTGCCGACTCCTGTAAGTGGATGATTACGGCGGGTCTCTTTAAAGCGTTTTACCAGAATCTCTGTACTGGCATCCAAAAATAAAATCTCAAAAGAAATTTCTTCTTTTTGCTTTTCCTCCAGAATCTTATCCAGACGATACAGAGCCATTCCACTGCGCACGTCAATACCCAGAGCAATCTGGTCACTGCCCATGTCCTCTTCCTGAATGGCTTTGATCATTCTGGGTATAAACTGAATTGGCATATTATCTACACAAAAAAAACCGGAATCCTCCAACATTTTTAAAACGGCTGTTTTTCCTGCACCTGACATTCCTGTTACAATTATGAGTCTCATGTTGGCTCCCATCTGCAAGCATTACGATTCGCAGGCAAGCCTGTAAATTGTAACGCTCGCTTCTATACGTATATTCTAAAACTCACCAATCATACGAACTTCCGGTTCCAGATGAACGCTGAATTTAGCAAATACTCTTTCGTCTACCTGAGCCATAAGCTCTTTCACCTCTGCTGCCGTGGCATTGCCTGCATTTATCACAAATCCACAATGCTTCTCAGAAACCATGGCATCTCCCACTGAGAATCCCCTAAGGCCCGTGTCTTCGATTAACTTCCCTGCAAAATGGCCTTCCGGTCTTTTAAATGTGCTGCCTGCACTGGGGAAACTAAGAGGCTGTTTTTCTCTTCGGCTGGTATTTAGTTCGTTCATTTTTCTAAGAATTTCTTCTTTCTTTCCTTTTTCAAAGCAAAAGGTTCCGCTTACGACAATATAACCTTTTTCCTGAATAATGCTCTTCCGGTAGGAAAACTGCATCTCTTCTTTGGTAAGCTCTTTTAGGTTTCCGTCTGCATCAATGATGGTGCAGCTGGCAATAACATCTTTTATCTCACCGCCATAAGCGCCTGCATTCATGGATATGGCACCCCCTAGTGTACCGGGGATTCCAGATGCAAACTCAAATCCGGTCAGCTCTCTTTCCGCAATTTCCGCAGCCAGCTTAGACAGCATAACACCTGTTAGTGCTGTTACAGTACCATCTTCATGAAAGGTGATCTCTTCCATCTCCTGTCCCAGCTTAATCATCACACCACGGAAGCCGTAATCACCAACCAGCAGATTACTGCCATTTCCAAGGATATAAAAGGGAATGGCATGTTCCTTACATAGACCAATTGTCCTTTGTATCTCCTCTGTTGTCCCAGGTGTGGCAAAATAATCTGCGGGACCACCAATTCGAAAGGTTGTATGTGCCCTCATGGGCTCATCCTTCTTTATTTTATTCGGTCCTAACAAATCATATAACTGCTTGTCAAAAATAGTATTCAAACTGAAACCTCTTTCCTATCATTGTGCAATATATTCTATGACCCAAATTACAGTATCATTCTTGCACTTCCATAAATCCCCGCATCGTTTTCCAAGGTTGCAAGGCAGAACTCTTTTCCTTTTAAAGCATCCATACTATATTCATCATGATAACGGCTGATTGTTTTCGTAAGAATTTCACCTGCTTTGGACACTCCACCACCGATAACATAGGCCTGTGGGTCAACCACATGGGAAATATGAGCTAATACAATCCCCAGATGTTTTCCTAACTGTTCTACCAGTTCCATGGCTAACGCATCTCCCGCTTTTGCAGCATCAAAAATGGTCTTGGCGGAAATATGTTCTTTGTTGCGTAAAACGGATGGTGTATCTACCTTTGCAAGCATTCTCTTCGTCTCTTTTACAATTCCGGTAGCGGAAGCATACTGCTCCAGGCAGCCTCTCTTTCCACAGTTACAGCAATCCGGCTCGTCCAGATTTATGGTTATGTGACCGATTTCTCCAGCACCGCCACGGCTTCCATTATGTATCTCTCCATTAATGATAACACCACCACCAACACCTGTGCCAAGGGTTACCATAACAATGCTGTCATAGCCTTGTCCACCGCCCTTCCACATTTCACCAAGAGCAGCAACATTGGCATCATTTCCAACCTTTACATTGGCAACTCCTGTCAGGCGAGTCATTTCTTCTGCAACATGAACCTGTTTCCAGCCCAGATTAACACACTCAAATACGGTTTTTTCTTCCATAACGGGTCCTGGAACACCAATTCCAATGCCGATTACATTTTCGTTGTTTAAATTTCGGTGAGACAATTCCTTTTCAATGGCTACAGCCACATCTTCTAAAATATACTTGCCATTTTCCTGGGTTCTGGTCGGGACTTCCCACTTATGCATAATCTCACCCTCTGGTGTGAAAAATCCAATTTTTACTGTAGTTCCACCAACATCGACTCCAACACAAATCTTGTCCATTTTCTGTAGCTCCTTGTTCTTTTCCTATTTAGTTTGACTCAAAGGTTAAATACGCTCTGAAATCACTTTGGGGTTTTGAATCGCTTATTTATTCATTAAGTTATTAGTCACTCGATTATAAAGCTCTCTTGCCGCATTATATCCCATCTTCTTCTGACGGAAGTTAACGGCTGCTGATTCACAGATAACCGCAAGGTTTCTTCCTGGACGGATTGGAATAGAGTGGCATACCACCTTATTGCCTAAAAACTCGGTATATTTTTCCTCAAGGCCAAGACGGTCATATTCTTCATCTTTATTCCATTCTTCCAGCTTGATAACTAAATCGATACACTGAGTATCCTTAACACTTTCCACACCAAATAAGGTCTTCACGTCAATAATGCCAATTCCTCGCAGCTCAATAAAGTGGCGGGTGATGTCTGGTGCGGTGCCAATCAAGGTATCATCACTTACCTTCTTGATTTCAACTACGTCATCGGTAACCAGACGATGCCCGCGCTTAATAAGCTCCAGTGCCGCTTCGCTTTTACCAATGCCACTTTCGCCCATAATCAAAAGACCTTCACCAAATACGTCAACTAAAACTCCATGAATGGAAATACGTGGTGCCAGTTCTACATTTAACCAGCGGATAACCTCGGCCATAAAGGATGAGGTTGTCTTTGTCGTTCTAAGTACTGGTACTTGATATTCAAGTGCCATCTTAATTACGTCCGGGTTCACTTCTATATTACGGCAATATACAATGCATGGAACTTTGCATTCCATGATTTTACGCATCATTTCCATCTCTTTTTCGTGACCGATGGTCGTCAGATATGAGGCTTCCACATGTCCGATTACCTGAATCCGATTCGAGTCAAAATAATCA
>JAVBLX010000102.1:0-8339 GCA_031553075.1 Acetivibrio sp. | reverse complement strand
TCCAGAGCAGAATTAATTCAATTCACTGGTTTCTCCCGCTATTACACAATGTCGGCTATTGTCCAGCCATTGCTGGAGAGTGGTCAGCTTAAATTGACCTTGCCAGAGAAACCAAAAAGTTCAAAGCAAAGGTATGTAAACACCTATTTTAGCTCGTAACAATGCATCCCCTATACACTCACCAGCCAGCAATATATCGACTATGGACTTTTTATGGATCTTATGGCTTACCTTATCGTCGATGAAGAGAATGCTGGGCAGTATTATCCTGATTTTGCATACTGCCATCTGCAATTCTAGATACATATTCTATTTCTTGTGCTAATTGTGGATGAAATCTCATTGGACAAATTGTATTAAATCCAATTTAATCTTTTGTTTCTTAGATATCATATGATTTTACACTCCTTAACACCTTTTCCTGTATTTCCCCTACTAGCTGATATACCATACATGCTGGCCACATCTCTGATGGCTTACTCTTACCATTTTCAATGCACTTCTGCAAACGCTTTCAGCAATTTCAACAGCTTTTTCAGCATCTCCATACTGCACAAGCTTGTTATACACACCTTTGTTAGCTTTCAGATATTTTTGCCCAGTAACACTTTCATACTTGTCCGCAAACTTCGAACAGCAAGTAGTGGATTCCCGAATGACAGGCATCTCCCCAAAATAAGCAAACATCCATATTCAAAGCAAGGATTTGACCAACCAACATTTACCTTATTCTTTTCTGCCGTCCGAATAATTTCATCAAACCCTTTCACCTAATCCCTGTCAAATACAATCCAGGGAATGCGATATTGTGGTTCTTTATTTACTAACTCGACCGCCCTTTCCACCAGTTCCACTGTCTTCGCCTTTTCTACCTTGATAACCAGCCTGTCTTTAAGCTCTGACGGAATACTATCCCTTAATCCTTGAAATAATTCTTTTCGGTTTCGTCCGTATCCGTAACAATCAGATAATATCCAAGTTCCGGCACTCTTGTTCCAACCCGCTGATTCCGGTCTTTTCTTTTTCCAGCTCTCCTGTCACTGGGCTTGACACTTTCTCTATTCCCCATCAGCAATACTCCCCCTTAGCATATGCATTGGCTTGAGTGCTGGAATAGCACCATAATTGCCTGTTAGATAGTTCTTCGCAAATGCTTCATCCCTACGAATCTTATTACCATCCTCATCCTTAAAATCAGCAAGGGAATATAATTCTGATACTCCATCTTTATCTTTATTCACCATCCAAATTTCATCTCTTCGCAATAGCTCATTGGAAAACTGCCAAATATCATGGGTCGTAAACACCAGTTGGGCATTCCCTGTGTTAATCTCTGGTGATAAGAAGGTAAGAATAATATTCCTCACCAGCAAAGGATGTAATCTTGCATTCAACTCATCTACAAATAAAGTACCACCATTGTCTAATACTTCTTTTAAAGACGGATAAAGTGCAAACATCTTTAATGTTCCACTAGACTCGCTCCTTAGCGGAATACTTGCATATTCATCTCCCTCTACCATCTTGTGCATGGCTTCAATAATATAACTTTTGTCACTCTCCTTTTCACTCTCCAACTGAACCTGTTCCACCTGGAAATCCTGAATTGCTTCATCAAATGAACCAAAGAAGTTAACAACATTCTCCTGAACTTCTTTATCGTCAACAAAACCATTTGGCAATACCTGTGAACGGAAAAAGTTTTCTGCCGGATTTCCAAAATCTACAATCTCATTATTCAGAAACCAATCTCTTACCTTTTTTAACTTAGCCACTTTCAATTTCGCACCAAGAGAAACAATCAAAGTTTCTTTTTCCAATGCAGCACTAATATTTTCCACACTGCTCTTGGGCAATCCGTTGAATTCCAGCTCTTCCCCTTTCTTCCGATAGAAAATAGTCTTATATTTATTTCTTGCCGTCTTTGCCTTGGAATAAAGCCATTCTTCAATTACTTCATCATGCAGCAATGCAAAACCATACTGATATACCTTTTCATACTTATCTGAATTATCTAAAAAGAATACTTCAAAGGTAGATTCCTGTTCCTTGCTTTCTTTATCAAATAAAAATGGATTCGCATGGAGATAATCCTTATCCGCTTTTTGGCGACTTGTACTTTCTCCACCAAACTTGAACGATTCTGATACATAATAGGTCATGAAATCAAAGGCATCATACACATTTGATTTGCCACTGGCATTCGCTCCGTAAATAGCAGCAACCTTCAACAATTTATCATTTGCAACATCCACCACATGGTCTCCATGTTCTGTTATTTTTGTCGCTGACAGATCCAACGACACCTCATCCCGAAATGATTTATGATTTTTAAAATTAAACTGTATCAACATGTTATTCTTCTCCTTACCCTCAAAATAGGTATATTGTTTTATCTTATTGCACATAGTATATATTAAGCCAAAAAGAAAAATCAACATCTGTTTTACATATTTTCCTCAAATAGATGTTGATTTGTTTTAATTCGATTTTAATCTTTAATTAATTTATTGAAAAAAGCCGGACTAAATTTTGTTTGAATTCCATAGGAAATTTCATTTCGCAGATGAATTACCAACACGTACAAACAACGTAATAACAAGGATTGTACACGATAAAATAACTTAACCATTAATGAACTCCCATTTATCTTCCTCACAAGCAAAATCCAAAAAATGATTTTTCAGCAGCTTTAACTCATTATGTCCCTTATTTACAATTGCCATTCCGGCATCTGCAAAGGCATAAGGCCCATTAACCCCACCAAAAATGCGAATACCAATCCTATTGTTCTCTTCTCCACCACTACAGTTAAAGACACTTTCACTATTTGATTCACTGACAATACTTTCATTTCCAACCGTAAGAGAAGCTCCCCCTTCGATAACTATTGTTGTCCTACCAGAGAAGGCATCACCATTTGAAATAACATCAAATGATGGCATAATCAAATTACCTTTTTTAGCTTTTGCAGATTTAACCAAAAGATGTAAGTCGCCAAGCGCCCCCTTTCTTGTTGCCAAAACCTCCGCCTGCTCATAGATTACTAGTAAAATAATGCTATCGCCATTATAAAACACTCCCGCCACTGGGGCGCTGCTGCTATCAAAGTTAGACAGCTTAATGATTGCCGAGTCTTCTGCATCACCAATAATCGTCTGGTCACCTATCTTCAACCTTATACCAGCCTTTATGTCAATTCCGCGGGGATGCTTTCCAAGCAGCTGCTCAAAACTGTCAGCAGTAATATCCGCTCGAGGAATTTCTTTGACTGTTTCAACTATTTTATTCTGTTTATCCGAATCACCTGGTATTATACCATGCTCTTTAAGGACTTTTTCAATTTCCTGATTAATGTTTTCTGCATTGGGATTGTTCAATTTTACAATTACGCTTAGGAACTCATCTATTGAATTAAGGATATCTTGGGTTTTTTTCAACTCCTCCATAATGTGTTTAATCCCGGCTTTTTTTTCGATAGTCTCTATTTCATTTTTGAGTTTATTCACATTGTTTTCCCAATATTTCACATATTTTACTCGCCAAATTATATTATATACACTTTTCTCCACAATGGCAGGAAATATTCGTTTTTCATAATTGGGATCTTTCATCACACTCAATACTTCAGACATACAATTAAAAGATTTAATATAGTTTTTTGAGATAAGCAATATCACATAATCCATTTTTCTAACGGTGTCCATATACTCTCGTATGTTTTTCCATGTACCAACATCCCTTATGTCTCTATGTATAACTATGTTTTTGTATTCTTTATTGCTTCTAAAATATAGGTCAATGCAATCAGCATAAATCTTATCCGCCCAGCAGTATGACAAAAAAATGTCCGTTCGTTTAATAACATCCATGTTCTCTCCGCTCCTTCTAATTTTCTTGAACCAAAAAAGCATTCTAGAATTGATACCAATACCAATTCAAAAACAACTTTAATGATTTATCGTCATCAAGTTTACCAACCGTAATACATTTGATTTCTCAAACTGCCGGAAATGCTTATTATTCGTAAGAAACGAATCACATCCCATGAAACACAATAGGTAATACGCAAGATTTCCTATCATCCTTTGTGCGTCAGGCAATAATTGCATTTTTTACAATTGTTCCAAAAAATTATTTACCGAATTACCTGCTATTCCTATACAAACCTCTGTAATGTCTTTATCTGATATGTAGCTACTTATATTGCTAATGCTTATATCCACCAAATACATGATTTCTTGTAGCGGCACTCCCTGTTTCAATAGAAAGCCAACCAAAGAATACCTTATATTTGCAGGTGTCAGTTTTCTATAAAACTCATCTTGCAGATTTATTTCTGCCAGCTTACTTAATATCTCTGTTATTGTTCCTTCGCGGATTGGCTCATTATTCCTTTTTTCACTATTGTAAAACACATATTTTTCTGATTTACCTTCCTTTTTTAGCTCAAGCAATGCCTCTACTAACTTGGTAGGCATTTTATGAATTTTATCACCGATTTTTATACTTTTTTCATTAAATAAAATATGCTTTTTCCATTCCAAAAGGCATAAGTTTCTTCGCTCAATCCCAAATGAAAGTAACATGAGAAGCAATGCTGCATTTCGACTACCATTTCTCCCTTTTTTTAAGGTTTGGAATGCAACCTTCAATTTTGGGATATCCATAATATCTTCCCGTTCATTTTGAGCAGACACATTGGGAAACAAATTTAAAATAACATTACTACTAACCCTGAAGGCATCATTTCCCATCATAATCATAAAATCTTTCAGATAGAAGAAAGCGCTTTTTATTGTTTTTTCTGTTTGGGCTCCTGTTTCTTTTTCTATGTATGCCTTGAAATAGGTTAGTTTAATTTCACGATACAAGTTGACTTTTTCATCACGGTATGCCAAGCCTCTTTCTTTTATGCAAAAATTCAAAAAACGCTTCAACGAAGAATGGTAAGCTGTCCAGCTATTTTCCTTTCCCTTGTATTCAGTATTCTTATATTCAATTATATCCCTAAAAAAATATGCGTTAGGATCCTCACCTAATATGTTATTGTATGAAAAATAAGAAAAATACTTTTGATCACGTTGTTTATTATAAATAATTCTAAAAATAATATTCCCTTCTTTGAACGTATCCGTTTCTGACATAATTAGTTTATCGATACAAAGTAGGTATATCCCCCTTGCATTTATTAATATCCCCCATTTCACTGAATTGACATTTAAGCCCTTGAAAAACGCATGAGCTTCCTTATCAATTTGCTCTTCGGTGACTACCTTTATTTTAATTTTATTTTCGATAATTATCTCATTCTTATTTACAGTGTAATTGGAATTTTTATACCCCATTCTTTTCATAAATATATCTTCTAATACTGCCTTTCTGAACAACTCTTTTTCTGCTTCAGTTATCATCTTTGAAAAAGGCTTTGATGCTTTTATAATGTCTCCAAGAATTTCATTTGCTTTATTTTCATTCATTGATTGATTTTAACCCTTCTCTTTAATAACAAATATTATATATTATTGCAATGTCAATGTCAATATCAATTAAAATTTTAATTTCAACTGTTTTAAGGAAATATTTTTAACCGAATATTATAATTAGTATTTATCCAATGCTTATTTTTTTAATAAGTCCCCACACTAGATTAAGCGCAAGCGTCAAATCACTCGCCTATACAAATATTCTTATTTAGTGCATACTGCAACCATCCCGGTTTTATTTGCGCTAACAATTATTCCTTTGATAGTAGCATCGTATACATTTGAAAACCCACTAATTGTTACTATCGGCTCCTTTTGTCCAATACTAACCGGTTGTTATTGTCCAAATTGAACCGATATTGATGTCCACCGGAACTTTTACGCTCCGGCGAACCTTTCATCCTGAACTTCCCATATTTTTCCTACTCAAAAGCTGGCCGCCTAAAAAACGTCGGCATTAAGGCCAGCCACAGAGGGGTTCTAATTCTTACTTTCGAGGAATGCCATTATCTCGGCAGGTGTCCTTTTACTTTTGCCTATAGCGTCAAGCATTGCTTTATCCTCAAGAGCTTTCTTCGCTGCATAAAGAGCTTCCAGCTCGAGAGCCATAGCATCACATCTGTCTTTGAGTTTCCTAAATTTCGCTTCTGCTAGTGCTATCTGTTCAGTAATCGATTCCGTCTTCCGTGTTCGTGCCATCTTCTTCATCTCCTTCGTCATCTGCCAGGTTCGCTAGATATTTTCCAAGTTCTACTGATTTTTTGATTATATATTTATCGTCTACACCAAAAGCTCCCAGTATTGTCTTCTGCGTGGCTGTTATTGCATGATCAAGCCGATACGTTCCATCGGCTTCCTTTATCATTTCTATCTTTTCCAGTTCTTTAAGTGCAGCGGGAACTGTCATATAATTAGGCTTTGCGGCCATCTCCATCTTGCGCTTTTTCAGTTGTGTATAGATCTTACAGCGTATGATAAGTGCTACAAATTCAATAAATATCTTTGAATCAATAGCTTCATTGCCGGATACTCTCAGACTATTATTCCCAAGATAACTCTTGTCACCCCGGAATAACTTTTCGGATGAATCTCTGCTCTTATATAGCAACAGTGCTTCATGTGCAGTCATCTTTTCGGATGTTACGATTACATAGTATCCGCATAACCTTAATTCCTGCTCTATCACATCTTCACGTTCTTCATACCCGAAAAGTTTCTTTTGGCCATTCACGGAATGATAAGTGAGTTTGAAATAGTGTTCGTAAAGTTTGCCGAAATCCATAGTTGTTCCCTTATGCTTTTCAAGCTGTTCCGCCATCTTTGAGAGATTGCTTTCTAATGAGGTTCTTTCCGCATTTTCCTTGCTGATCGAGTGATACAGATGAAAATATCTGATTGTCTCATCATCTGCATACATCACATAGGGAACGGTTATACCATATGTCTCAAATTCTCTTATGGCACAGATTCGCTTTGTTTCAAATGTTCCCTTATGTTCCAGAATCAGTTTCCGCACAAATGTCATTCGGCCCTTTACCATCATTACAAAACTGTAACCGCAACCATCGATATAATTAATGTTATCTCTGCTAAAATATCCCCTGTCAAGGATTAACCCAACATTCTTATAACCATATGCCTTTACTTTTTCAAGCATATATTTAAGCTGTGACGTATCGACGATGCTGCCCGGGTAATCCTCATAAAAAAGTGGCTCCTGATTATTAACATCATAAGCGATAGCATAGTTGATTATAGGTGCACCAATATCCACTTTCGGATGTCCGAACTCTGCCATATCTATGCAGCCAGACTGGCAGTTTTTATTGGTAGCATCATAAGAAATATAAATACGTTCATTATGGTCTCTTCTTGCATTCCAATCATTGAGAAATCCAACACGGTCATCATCTGATATTTCAGATAAGAAGCGACTTATTGTCGAGTCACTATAAACGTGCTGGTTCTTGGTAAGCAGAGGGTGGTTGTATGCATAATCAGGATAATACTGAGCAGCATTGTTCTCGCAGATGATAGAATATGCAGCCATATCCAGAAAGAGCCCTCTTCCTTTCTCGTTCCAGTACTTGGAGAGCATTTGTGGCAATTCATAATCGTCCATAATCTTTTTCATGACAAAGAATCCGCCTACTTTTAAGCAACTGCTGTGTGAAATGTGCTCTCTTTTTTCAGGGAACGCCTCCTCGGGAAAGTATTTTCTAAAGTTATTGTTGGGGTACATCATATCCGGTTGCTCTGGGCATTGCTTGCCGATTGTAGTCCTTTTGGGAATGTTATACTTCTTTTCCGGGATATAACGCCTTGCATATGTGTACTCGATATAGACAGTTCCCTTGCGTCTGTTATAAGAGATATTTTTTGAATCTTTTGGAATGTTAACTAAAAAATCATGGTACATTTCATCGCCTCCTTGAGCATGATATCCTACTCAATAATTATATCAAAGATGCCGCACTTTTGCAAGTGAAAAATGCGGCTAAACGTTAATTTTATGCACTTTTTTTAATTGCTTACAGCTATTGAGTCGTAATAATTTGGGAAGTTCAGGATAATATCTGGTACATAGATTCAAGGGGGACTTGCCGACCGTCGAGTCCCCCCTTATTACTGTTTGTTTAAAAGTACTCCAAAAAGCAGGGCATATTGAAATGTGGTAATTACACAAATTAATTTATACAACAGCCTTTGCAAGTTTTGCATCGGTTGGCACAATTGTATTGCAAACTATGACGGGGAGTCAATTACTTGCTCTTTTTATGTAACTACGCCTTTCTAGAGCATACTTTTTAATGCTAACACAGCCTCCGTCGGTCGCCAAAAGCTGCTTAGAAT
>JAVBLX010000123.1:0-11562 GCA_031553075.1 Acetivibrio sp. | reverse complement strand
TTTCTAAGGAAGCCGTTCCTGGGAGGCAGTAATCCACCCGCTCTTTCGGCTATTTTAAATTTATTGGACGGAGCTGGTTTTCTAATGGATATAAAATAAAACACAAATGTTGGAGGGGAGGTATGTGGTGGAACCCGGCAGGCACTCGAACTTTAGAGCTTTCCCTTTATATCTTTTAAAGCCCAACATACTACCGGGTTCCACTACATACCTCCCCCGTAACATTTGTGTTTTATCTATATCCTTTCGAAAACCAGCTCCGCCCACAATAAACTTAAAATAGCCTTAACCAGCGTCTTTTGAATGCCTCCCCGTGCCGTAGCGCAACGGAAATTTTGATCTGGGGTATTCTGGAGCCGCAAGGCGAGAGAATTCCCCGCTTAGAGGCTCAATGGGAGTGGGTGGAGCGTGGGCACTGGGAGGGATTGAAAAGACGCTGGTTCAGGCGTTCGAAGTCTATCCCCAGGAGCGTCCCCGCAGCCCCCAAACACAAAGTTACCACTAATTTAATTTGACATGAAAGGCTTGTGACGTATATCATAGATATGGAAACTTGATTTTACTTAAGAGAGGATTACGGTGAACAAGTATGTCATTGCAGTTTATTTTGGGAGGCTCAGGAGCTGGGAAATCCCATTATTTATATAATAGAGTGATTGAAGAATCCATGCTGGAGGAGGAGAATCGATATCTGGTTCTGGTGCCGGAGCAGTTTACGATGGAGACGCAGAAGGATTTTGTAACGATGCATCCCCGGCATGGTATTTTGAATATTGATGTCCTTAGTTTTATGCGCCTTGCTTACCGGGTTTTGGAGGAGACGGGGAAGGGGAAGGAGCCGATTTTGGAGGATATTGGGAAGACGATGGTTCTTCGCCGGGTTTTGGAAGAGAGGAAGGACGAGCTGGTCTATTTTAAGTCCAATATTCGGAAGCCTGGGTTTGTGGATGAGATTAAATCTATGCTTTCGGAGCTTTATCAGTATAGTATCGAAGAGGAAGAGCTGGAGCATATGATAGAGTTGGCTGAGAAGAAGCCTATGCTGGTGGCTAAGCTTAAAGATTTGCTGGTGATTTATCGGGGTTTTAAGACGTTTTTAGTGGATAAGTATATTACGGCGGAAGAAATTATGGATGCCTTGTTTGACGAATTAGAGAATTCCAGGATGGTAAGGGATTCGGTGATAGTTCTGGATGGGTTTACTGGGTTTACTCCTTCTCAGTATAAGGTGCTGGGACGGCTGATGGCCCTGGGGAGAAAAATCTATGTGACGGTAACGATTGATGAAAGGGAAGATGTTACCCGAATTGGGGAAGAGCATCAATTGTTTCATTTGAGTAAAACGACGATCTATAAGTTAAGGAAGATGGCTCTGGATATGGGAATCACGGTGCTGGATCCGATTTATCCGCCGAGGAACAATGGTGAGTTGTATCGGTTTCGGGAGAATAAGCCACTGGGAGCGTTGGAAAAGAATTTGTTTCGGTTTCCCTGGAAGGCTTATGAGGAGAGCCAGGAGAGTGTACATATATATTCGTTAAAGAACCCCAAGGCGGAGGTTCGTTTTGTTGTGGGGAAAATGCTGTCACTTATTCGCCGGGAAGGATATCGGTATCGGGATTTTGCAGTGGTGACGGGAGATATGGGAAGTTATGGTCGGATTATTGAGCGGGAATTAGGAAATGATGGGATTCCTTGTTTTATTGATGATAAAAGGAGTATTGAAGAGAATCCTTTGGTGGTTATGATTACTGGCGTTTTAGAAGCCGCAGAGCAGGGGATGAATTATGAGAGTGTATTTTATTATTTGCGAGCGGGCTTAAGTTCTCTTGAGAAGGAAGAAATTGATTTGTTGGATAACTATGTGCTTGCTTTGGGAATTCGTGGGTTAAAACGGTGGGAGGCCCCCTTTGCCAGATGCATGAATGGACAGGGGGAAGTGGAGCTGGAAGAGATAAACCGGATTAGAGAGCGGTTGATGGCAGAAATAACACCTCTTTATCCTATTTTATCGGGCAAGAAGCTTAGGGTTCGGGAGTATGCGGAGAGTCTGTACGAATTTATTGAAAAAAGTAAGAGCTTTGATCGATTGATGGTGTATAAGATGGAGTTTGAAGAGCAGGGGCTTTGGCTGAAAGCAAAGGAATATGAACAGGTTTATCCTTTGGTTATGAAAGTATTAGAGGACCTGGTGGAGCTGTTGGGAAATGAGGTTATGCCCATTCGTGAAATTAGAGATTTGCTTACAACGGGCTTTGGAAAGGTTAAGGTAGGTCTGATTCCTGCTGGTATTGATCAAGTGGTAGTGGGGGATATTGAAAGAACTCGTTTGAAGAATGTAAAAATTTTATTTTTCCTGGGAGTAAATGATGGTATCGTACCAAAGGCGGCTGGCGGCGGTGGGATTTTGTCGGATAGTGAAAGGGAATTGTTGAAGGAAAAACAAGTGGAATTGGCCCCAACCAGACGAGAAAAGATTTATCAAGAGCATTTTTATTTGTATTTAAATTTAACAAAACCAGAAAAAAGTGTTTATCTTACTTATTCTAACGTGGGAAATGATGGAAAGGCTGTTAAACCATCTTTTTTGATAGGAAAAATGGCCCAGTTGTTTCCGCTTACTACCATAGTAGATGATAAGGCCTGGATGTTTGATGGAGAGAGCTCTTATTTGACGGAAGAGGAAAAGTTGGAGCAGATTTTTGGTGGAGACAAAGGGATGGAATATCTCCTTGAAGGCTTGAAAAGCTGGGGAGACAGCAAGAAAGAACGAATGTACTGGCCAGCTGTGTATAGTTGGTATGTGGAAAACAGGGAGATGGACGAAAAGTTAAGTAATGATTTAATAAAATACATTAATGGCAGCTGTTATCAGGCAGAAGGGAGTGCAATTACCAAGGCGGTGGCAAATGCCCTTTATGGAACTTCTATGGTGGGAAGTGTGACCAGACTGGAGCAGTATGCTTCTTGTGCAGCGGCTCATTATTTCACCTATGGTCTTGCTCTGAAGGAACGGCAGGAATTTAAGATTAATGTCCCGGATATGGGAAATATTTTTCATAATGCATTGGAGCTTTTTTCTGGAAAAATGGAGGAGAGAAGGCTAGATTGGAGTTCTCTGACCGATGAGCTGCGGGAATCTCTTGGAGAGGAATGTGTGAAGCAGGTGACGGAAGAATATGGAAATACAATTTTTCATAGTAGCAAAAGAAATGAGTACATGATTCAGCGAATCAGTCGTATTTTGAAACGAACCTTATGGGCAGTTTCCAGGCAGCTGGGTGCGGGAGTATTTGTTCCCCAAGGATATGAACTTTCTTTTTCGTATATGGATCACTTGGATAGTGTGAACATTCCTTTGGCGGACAATGGAAACATGCGCCTGACGGGGCGGATTGATCGAATGGATGTGTGTGAAGAAGCGGAGCGCTTGTATGTCAAGGTTGTGGATTATAAGTCTGGACAGAAAACCTTTGATGTTGTGGATATGTACTATGGGTTTCAGCTTCAGCTGGTGGTTTATCTTGGGACAGTACTGGAAAAGAACCGCCGTGATCACCCGGACAAGCAGGTTATTCCTGCCGGTGTATTTTATTATACGATTGATGACCCGATTGTGGATAAAACGGATGATCTTTTTTTGGAGGAAGCACTGCTAAAGGAGCTGAAAGTAAATGGATTGGTAAATGAAGATGAGGCAGTTTTAAAGGCTTTGGATAAGAATTTTCAATGGGAAAACGGTCTTTTACCATCAGTAAAATCCACAGTAATTCCTGTGGAGACCTTAAAAGACGGCATGTTATCTAAGAATTCCTCGGTAGCTAAAACGGAGGATTTTGAACACATGATTTCCTTTGTCAGGGAAAAAATGAAGACTCTGGGTAATGAAATAATGGAAGGAATGACCGATACCAACCCATATCAGCTGGACAACCGTACAGCTTGCGACTACTGTAATTTTGTGGGAATGTGCGGGTTTGATAAAAAGCTTCCGGGGAAAGAGTTCAGGGTATTGGAAAAACGTACCAAAGAAGATGTATGGAGGGAAATCAATGGGGACAATGACGTGGACCGAGGATCAGAAGAAGGTAATTGATTTAAGAAAGAGAAATATTCTTGTGTCAGCGGCGGCTGGATCGGGAAAAACAGCGGTGCTGGTAGAGCGGATTATCCAAATGATAACGGATGACAAGCATCCCATTGATATTGATCGGTTATTGATTGTTACTTTTACATCGGCGGCGGCTGGTGAGATGCGGGAGAGGATTGGAGCTGCTATTGAAGCAAGGCTGCAAACGGAGGCGGATAACAGCCACCTTCAGAAGCAGATGCTTTTGATTCATGGAGCCCCGATTACGACGATTCACAGTTTTTGTCTTGGCATTATTCGCGATCATTTTAATCAGATAAATCTGGATCCAGGGTTCCGTATGGGCGATGAGGCGGAAATTCGTTTGATGAAATCGGATGTATTGAAAGAAGTTCTGGAGCAGGCATATGAAGAAGGTGATGAACGGTTTCTTCAGTTTGTGGAAAGTTACTCTACAGGGAAAAGTGATTTGGGCATGGAGGATATGGTCTTAAAGCTCCATGAATTTTCCATGAGTTACCCTTGGCCGGAGCAATGGCTACAGGGGACTTTAGAGGCATTTCCGGCTAAGAAGCAGGTTCTGGCAAATGATAATGTAAAAGGAACTTCAGATACTCTGGCTGAGGATAATATAAAAGGAACTTCAGATGTTTTGGCTGGGGATAATGCAAAAGAAACTTTCGATATTTCTGAGGAGATAAGTCATACGGTTTGGATGACGGCCCTTTTAAACGGGATTCACCCTGTTATACTGGATGCATTGGAGGAAAATGAGCATGCTCTTGCGGTTGTGGAAGAGGGAAATGGGCCCTATATGTATAAAGAAGCCCTGGAAGATGACCGGAAATGGTTATTAAGACTAAGGGAGTGCAGTACTTATACAGACTATCAGAAGATTCTGTTTGAAATGGACTGGAAGCGTCTTTCTGCGAAAAAGGACCCCACAGTGGATGTGGACAAGAAAGAAGCTGTCAAAGAATTGCGTAATGGTATTAAAGACAGTATAAACCAGATTCAAAAACAATTTTTCTTTCAAAGGTTGGAAAATTCCTATGAAGATATGAAACGGGTAAGAACACCTATGGAAGCACTGGTCCAGCTGACATTAGATTTTTCCAGGGCATTTGCAAAGCGCAAAGAAGAAAAGAATGTACTGGATTTTAATGATTTGGAACACTTTGCACTGAATATATTGGTGAAAGAAGGAAAAACTACGCCGGTTGCCCTGGAGCTGAGTGAATTTTTTGAGGAAATTTTGGTGGATGAGTATCAGGACAGTAACTTTGTCCAAGAGACTTTACTAAATAGCATTTCCAAAGAAAAATCCGGTCAACCCAACCTGTTTATGGTAGGGGATGTGAAGCAGAGTATTTATAAATTTCGTCTGGCAAGACCTGAATTGTTTCTTGAAAAATACGACAGCTATTCCACAGAAGATGGTAAGTATCAGAGAATAGACCTTCACAAGAACTTCCGTAGCCGAGAAGTGGTATTGGCGGGAATTAACTCGGTTTTTGAACAGATTATGCACCGGAATCTGGGAGGCATTGAATATGACCAGGATGCTGCACTTTACCCAGGAGCGGATTATCCGGAGTGTGAAGACGGAAGTATCGGTGGGAAATGCGAAGTTCTTTTGCTAGACGGAAAAGAAGAGGGGGCGGAAGAGCTTACCGGTAAGGAAATGGAAGTGCAGGCAATTATTCAAAGAATCCGGGAGCTTGAGGCAGAAGGATATCTGGTTTGGGACAAGAACCGCTATCGGCCAATGCACTACGGAGACGTGGTGATTCTTCTACGTACCATGAGTGGTTGGGCAGACCAATTTGTACGAATCTTAGGGGAAGAAGGGATTCCTGCTTATGCAGATACCCAGACAGGCTATTTTTCGGCCATGGAAGTTCACACAGTGCTAAATCTACTTTTAATAATTGACAATCCGCGACAGGATATTCCCTTTACTGCTGTGTTGCTTTCTGAAATTGGTGGATTTTCTCATGAAGAGCTTGGAATAATTCGTAGTCCCTTTCGGGATAAAAGCATGTATGAAAGTCTGAAATGCTTTTGCCAGGCGGAAGAGATTTTGCCAGAAAAGTTACCGACAGAGAAATCAGAGTTATATATAAGTTTAATGGCTAAGACGGAAGCCTTTCTGGTCTTACTAAAGCATTTTCGAGAAATGGTACCTTATACGACGGTTTATGATTTGCTTCAGGAGATTTATAAAGAAACCAGATACTACAACTATGTTTCTGTACTTCCTGGTGGAGCTGTCCGGAAAGCAAACCTGGACATGCTTTTACAAAAAGCCATTGATTTTCAAGGAACCAGCTATCATGGGTTATTTCATTTTAATCGATACATCGAAAAGCTTCACCAATATAATATTGATTATGGAGAAGGGTCAGGTGACAATGGAACCCAGACGGCGGTACGGATTATGAGCATTCATAAGAGTAAAGGTTTGGAATTTCCGGTGGTATTTTTAGCAGGAATGGGAAAAAGCTTTAATCAGCAGGATGCCAGAAGCCGCCTGATACTCCATCCAGATTTAGGTATTGGACCAGATTTTGTGGAGTATGAAAAGCGGATGAAAACCCCTACGCTCTTGAAAAAGGTGATGCAGCGTCAGATTGTGCTGGAAAACCTGGGAGAAGAGCTGAGAGTACTTTATGTTGCCATGACCCGGGCCAAAGAAAAACTCATTATGGTGGGACAGGTAAAGGATTTGGAAAAGAAGCTTGTTAAGTGGGAAAGGGATGGCAGGATGAGTTTCCAAAGGTTTTCTTCTGCTACTTCCTACCTTGACTGGGTAATGCCTTGTGCAGGAAAGGATGACCAAAACTTTGAAGTCCGTCCAATGGGACTGGGAGAAATCGTAGCGAATGAAGTTGAAATGCAGATTTTCAGAGAAAATATAAAGCAACAACTGCTTCATTGGAAAACAGAAAAGTATCTGTCTGATGAGATGCGAAGAAAAATTAATTTTATATTTAATTTTTCTTATTCCTTTCAGGCGGAACAGGAGATAAAGTCAAAGATTTCGGTTTCTGAGTTTAAGAAACGGAAATCAGATGAAGAGGAGGAACCATCTATGGAACTTTTTCCGAAGGAGATATCCTTTCATGAAGAGGAGCTCATTGCGGAAAAGGAGACAATTTTCGGAGAAGATAATGTTCTTCCCTACATACCAAAGTTTGTGAGAAACCAGGAAGAAACCACGGGAACATGGCGTGGAACAGTATATCATAAGGTTTTGGAATGTATTTCTTTCAAGGGAGAAATGAAAGAAAAGAAAAAGTTAAATGAAGAATTGACTAAGTTGGTTGAGCAAAATCGTATGGAAACAGATGAGTTAAAACTAATAAAACGAGAACAGCTTTTGCATTTTTTTCAATCTGAACTGGGCAAGAGGATGATCTTGGCAAATGAACGAGGACAATTGTATCGAGAGCAGCCATTCGTGTTAGGGGTACCAGCCAAACGCATTTATAATTCAGTAGAAAGCGATGAACTCGTTATTGTGCAGGGAATTATTGATGCTTACTTTTTGGAAGATGATAAGGTTGTTCTGGTTGATTATAAAACAGACCGAGTGTCAAATAAGGAAGAGTTGATTGGGCGTTATCACGGGCAGTTGGACTATTATCAGGAAGCACTGGAACAAATTACACAGAAGAAAGTGGTGGAAAAGTTAATTTATTCCTTTGGATTGGAAGAAATCCTTGTCATTTAAATGATGTTTTACCAAAGGGAATCAACAAGGATTATCTTGCCAAAGTCGATTCATCAAGTAATGTTTTTGCAAAGAGATTTTATCGGGAAAATATTTTATCAGAAGAATACTTTATCAGAAGAATACTTTATCGAAAGGGTATTTTATCGAAAGAATATCTTTTTTTGAAAGAATATCTTAAGAAATCGACTATTTTAATAAAAAGAAAAATATGCTATGCTAAGAGTGCTAAATTGAATTTCAGGTAGAATTGAATTTCAAGTAGAATTGAATTTCGGGTAGGATTGAATTTTGGATACAATTTACTTCGATTTGAGTGGTATTACAATTTAGTAAGTCAATGGCATCGAATCAAAAAAGAAGCAGAAATGAGGAGTAGATCATGGAATTTATTGAAATTATTAAAGTTATTATTCTGGGAATTGTGGAGGGAATCACCGAATGGCTTCCTATCAGTAGTACAGGACACATGATACTGGTAGATGAGTTTTTGAAATTGAATGTAACACCGGAATTTAAAGAAATGTTTTTAGTAGTAATCCAGCTGGGAGCCATTCTGGCTGTGGTACTGCTCTATTTTAAAAAATTGTTTCCTTTTACGGTAAAAGATGGAGTCCATATTGAAAAGGATATCATGTTCATGTGGTTTAAGATTATCGTTGCATGTCTGCCAGCAGCAATTGTTGGAATTTTGTGGGATGATGAACTGAATGCACTGTTTTATAATTATCAGACTGTGGCGATTATGCTGATTCTTTTTGGTATTTTCTTTATTTTGATTGAAAACTATAATAAAGGACGTGAACCCAAGATTACCTCACTCAAAGAGATTACTTATCAGGCGGCATTGATTATTGGTGTATTCCAGCTGATTGCAGCCGTTTTCCCCGGCACTTCAAGATCAGGAGCAACAATCCTTGGGGCTATCTTGATTGGTGTTTCCAGAACCATTGCAGCTGAATTCACCTTTTTCCTGGCTGTACCAGTTATGCTGGGAGCAAGCTTACTAAAAATTCTGAAGTTTGGCTTTGATTTTACCGGAGCAGAGATGTCAACGCTGGTAATTGGTATGGCTGTGGCATTTATAGTGTCCGTGTTTGCAATCAAGTTTTTGGTAGGCTACATCAAAAAACATGATTTCAAGGTGTTCGGTGTGTATCGCATCGTGTTGGGATGTATTGTGCTGGCATTTTTTTTGTTGGGAAAATAGCAGGATACGATAGAAGAGAGTGGTGTGCGTGAGAGTTTACAAGACAGGGGGATGTAAGGATATGATCGATTATACAAATAGACTATTGCCAGAAGAGTATGTGGAGCTTCGAGATGCGGTTGGTTTTACAAAAATCAGCCTGGAGCAGGCAAAAAGAGGGATTGAGCATACTTCTTATCTGATTACTGCCAGAATAGAGGGGAAAGCCGTAGGAATGGCTCGGGTTTTGTTCGATTTTGGCTATACAGCCTATATCGCTGATGTTATAGTATTGCCCCAATATCAGGGAAATGGAATTGGAAGACATATGGTAGAAGCATTAATTCAATTTGTAGAAGAAAACTCTTCGGAAGGGGGCTATCTCATGTATGCTCTCATGGCAGCCAAGGGAAAAGAAGAATTTTATGAAAAGTTTGGATTCCAGAAAAGACCTTCGGAAAAAGTTGGAGCTGGGATGGTAATGACAAAAAATAAATAGGAAGAGGAGTTATTGCCTCTTCCTATTTCCTATAAAAATGCTTTAATCCGTTCAATCAACATCTCTAACGCAACCTCATTTTTGCCGCCGCGGGGAATGATAATATCCGCATATTTCTTAGAAGGCTCCACAAACTGTTCGTGCATAGGTTTTACCGTAGTAATATACTGGCTGATAACAGATTCCAGACTGCGGCCTCTGTCCTCCACATCCCGAAGAATCCGCCTGATAATTCGTTCATCGGCATCCGTATCAACAAAAATCTTAATATCCATTAAATCCCTTAATTCCTTATTTTCAAATATAAGTATGCCATCAATAATGATGACCTTAGCAGGATTTACCACAACAGTTTTCTTGGCCCGATTATGATCGGCAAAATCATAGACCGGTCGTTCAATTGATTTCCCTGCCTTCAGGTTCAGAATATCCCGGATAAACAAATCCGTATCAAAAGCATTGGGGTGATCATAATTTAATTGAGCTCGCTCCTCATAAGGCATCTCATCATGAGCCTTGTAATACATATCATGGCAAAGCCATTCCACATTTCCCAGAAATTCCTCTCTTAACCGATTGACAACCGTTGTCTTTCCAGAAGCCGATCCACCGGCTACTCCAATTATGATGATGTCTTCCATGATTTTCTCATATCCTCCGTAAAATATACAATTTTCTAAAACTTATAATAAACTTAATTATAACCAAAAGAACAAACAAAAACACTATCTAAATATGATTGATTACAAAGCCAAACTTGCAATACGATTACATAATTCATTATAAGAAATTCCAACTGCCAATGCTTCCTGTGGCAAAAGACTAGTAGGTGTCATACCAGGAAGCGTATTTGCTTCCAGACAATAAAACTGATTTTCCGAATCCAGAAGGAAATCAATCCGAGCATAGCTGCCAAGTCGCAGCAGTTTATGTACCTTAAGAGCCGCAGCCTGCATTTTCTCCGCTGTATCGCCACTAAGTTCAGCCGGACACACCTCTTTTGCAAACCCTGGCTGATATTTATTCTTATAATCATAAAACCCTTCCACTGGGATGATTTCAATGACTGGCAAAGCCACTCCATCCAAAATTCCGATAGAAAACTCCCGTCCAACAATCATTTCCTCTACCAAAACAAATGGCTCATATTTTCCTGCAAAAGAAATCGCCTGCTCATATTCTTCCAGATTCTTCACAATCGAAACGCCAACACTGGAACCACAGCTACAAGGCTTAACCACACAAGGAAAATCAATACCATTAGGAGCAGCTACTTCCCCTGATTCTGTATCCACCAGTTGCCATGCCGGGGTAGAAACCCGGTGCTGCACCATAAGCTGCTTAGACAAATCCTTATCCATAGCCAACAAAGAACCAATATAGCCAGTCCCTGTATATTTTATCCCGAATGTATCCAAAACTGCCTGCAACTTCCCGTTTTCACCAATATCCCCATGCAATGCCAAAAAAGCCAAATCTGCATACCGGAAAGACTCCAGCACATTTTTCCCAATCATGGCTCCAGCATTAGGGGTGCTTTTCCTCAACCCTTCTAAATCCGGCTCCTGTTCTGGTACCACATACTCAAATCTTTTGCCGGACTTCTTATCAAAGAACAATTCCTCTAAAGAAAAAGTTTCTGTCCCCAGATACAAATCCATCAAACATACCTGATGGCCATTTTCCATCAAAGCATTGGCAATCAAACTCCCAGAAGACAAAGAAACATTTCTTTCGGGACTCAATCCCCCGGCTATCACTACAATCTTCATAAATTTCTCCAATCCAAAAAACTTCTTATTCCCTATGATAAACCATTATCCGTTTTTTGAAAATACAGAACGCGTGTTTATGAATAAATTTGTGTTTAGGGGCTGCGGGGACGCTCCTGGGGATAGACTTCGAACGCCTGAACCAGCGTCTTTCCAATCCCTCCCAGCGCCCACGCTCCACCCACTCCATTGAGCCTCTATGCGGGGAATTGTCTCGGGCAGTGGCCCTCCACAATACCCCAGAGTCTCAATTCCGTTTCACTACGGCACTGGGTG
>JAVBLX010000122.1:0-22592 GCA_031553075.1 Acetivibrio sp. | reverse complement strand
TTCCAATACCTCCCAGTGCCTTAGCGAAACGGAATTGAGTCAAACTGAAATTCCTAAATGGAATTTCAGTTGGGGTATTCTGGAGCCGCCAAGGCGAGAGAATTCCCCGCTTAGAGGCTCAATGGAGTGGGTGGAGCGTGGGCACTGGGAGGGATTGGAAAGACGCTGGTTCAGGCGTTCGAAGTCTATATCTCAGGAGCGTCCTCTCAACCACCAAACACAAAGTTTCTCCTTGTCATTTGTGTATAATTATGCTACGATGTATAATAAACATACTGAAAATAGGAGTATATGATGAAGGAAAAAGATGCAATGACTTTAAAAGATAATAATCTTAAAAATACAAGGCATAATGCAATCATCCAGTTGATCGAAGAAGAATCAATCGGTACCCAGAATGAGCTTTCCAGGCGTTTGGAGGAGGAGGGCTTTGTTGTTACTCAGGCCACTATTTCCCGGGACATCCGGGAGCTGCGCCTGGTGAAGGTAGCGGACGCGGAGGGCAATTATCATTACGAGATAGGAAAAACCAGCGAAAAGATGCCGGATACCAATAAATTTCATTCTATTTTTTTGGCTTCTGCACATAAAGTAGATTATGCGAATAATCTGGTGGTGATAAAGTGTTATACGGGCATGGCTCAGGCTGTTTGTGCCACCATGGATTCTTTGGAATGGTCTGGAATCGTAGGGACTGTTTCTGGAGATGATACCATATTGATTGTTATGCGCGATGAAAATAGCGCAAAAGAGTTGGTGAAAACGTTGAGAGAAATTCGATAACATCCTGATTTGTATGTCGCAATTGCAGCAGATAGGAGTTACCATGAAAAGGATATGGATAGTGATAACGGGGCTGCTTGTAATTATACTGGCAGCCAATTCTTTTGAAGCAACTTCATATGGGAAACAAAAACTTACTGCTATGAATGAAGAGGAGTTTATTCAGGCTGTCTATGAAGGGATGGCGGCCAGAGAGAGTAAGATTGTAGTTTCCTATTATGGATTGGATTATAAGGAGATTCACGAAAGATTTCTCCATGAAATTATGGAGAAAATTTTGAAAATTGACAATTTGGAGGATTCCAGTGATTTTGACTATATGAGTTATAATCTGGCGGAGGTTGGAATCAGCACAAAGTCAGAGCTTTTAAAGTCCACCACTATTACGATTACTCTAAAGTGGAAGGAGAGTAAGGAAGAGACCCAACGGGTGGGCGAAAAGATAGCCCAGGTCATACAGAATTTGGGGCTTAATCAGCTTTCTGATTATGAAAAAGTTAAGAAGATACATAATTATATTTTGGAAAATGTAGAATATGATCAGGAACTAGAATGCTATACCGCTTACGATGCACTGATGAAAGGAAAAGCCACTTGCCAGGGATATATGCTATTAGCTTACCGAATGCTTACGGAGGCGGGAATTCCGGCAAAATGTCTGGATGGAATGGGATCAAATGAACAGGGTACTGCCAGTCATGGCTGGAATATTGTAAAGCTGGGAGCATATTGGTACAACATGGACACAACCTGGGATGACCCGGTCTGGATTGATGAAGATTGGCAGGAGCATAATCTGGAAAAAGAAATCTCCTATGAATATTTTTTGAAGGGGAACATTTCCTTTTCTAAGAACCATAAACGGAGCGATGAGTTTGAAACTGCAGAGTTTAAAGAAAAATATCCTACTTCTTCTGTGGATTATGACAAGTCCAATCCAGTTGAAGAGCTGGAAGAAGAGTATACGGTAAAGACAGTAACCTTAGGAGAACAGAAGCAGGACACAATAGGCGATTGGCTGGGGTCTTGGGGGAAGGGAGTTGATTTGTTTTTTCTGGTATTTGTGCTTCTCCTATTGGGAAATATGCTGGCCTTGATCGTTAGAAAGCGGTAATAAGAAATTCGATAAAAGTGCATACAACCACTACCCCCTGCATACAATGTAAAAACAAGTATTCAGGGGGATTCTTTGAAAGGATATATAGAAGAGCGTGCAGTGAGCCTGGCAAATTTTATTATCGAGAATAATGCCACGGTAAGACAGACTGCCAAGGAATTTGGAATCAGTAAGAGTACAGTTCACAAGGACGTGACGGAACGTCTTATGCAGATTAATCCCACACTCGCGAAGCAGGCTAGACGGGTCTTGGATGTGAATAAATCGGAGCGTCATATTCGCGGTGGGTTGGCTACGAAGGAGAAATATTTGCATCAGCCGGGGTAAACCTGGCTCAAATCCGTTTCGCTATAGGAGCTCTGCGGGATTTAATATCCGTTTCCAGACGGAACTTTCCTGGACTGCTGGTTTCACAGGGGGCAGGTTTTACTGGTTGATGGGGATGTGGTAATTTGTGGCTATGCAGTAGAATGGAACAAGAACAATCATAAGGACGGTTATTTTCGGTCGCTTATATTGTTCTTGTTTTTTGTTCTATATTAGGTTTAATGTTTTATCATTTTAATTTTGCTGGTTTAAACGGTAAAATTTAAGGCTGTTGGTGGAAATCGTTCGGTTGACTTTGCAAACAGTTTGCCCTTTTAAGGCGTACTTCCAGTTTTGCTCGATTAAGACTACTTTGTTGTTTGCCTGATCGACTTTTTTTACTATGGCCCAATGAGAATTGGCATAGGCGATATCTCCTGCTTTGGGGGTCTTTACTGATTTGAAGGTAACTCCCTCGTAGGTGCGTGGGGTGCTTCCGGCATATAGGTTATAGACGGAAACTTCGTGGATGGTTTTGTAATATTTTTTGATGAAGGCTGCACAGGAATAGGTGGCATCTCTGCCATCGTTCTTTCTGGGACGATAGATGGCATCCACTCCGTTAAAAGTGTCAGCTATAAATTTGCTTTTTGTAATGGTTAAGATAGCTTCTTTGTAAGAAACTTCTTTTTCTTCTGTTGTTTCGTTTTCTGAATCAATGGTATTGGTGTCGTCGGTGACAGTTTCCGTGGTATCGGTGTTTTGAAGTTCATCTTGTGCAATCTCTTGGATTGGGGTCTGTGGGGCTTCCGTGGTAATATCTGATGTGACCTCTGTGGCATGTGCCGGAATGGAAGGTGCCAGGAGACTGCCTATGATTAATGCAATGAATAAAATTTTCTTATCTTTTCGCATATTATTAATTCCTTTTCTATGTTTGTAGAATATCGGTATGAATAATATAACAAATTTTTTTATAAATTGCAATATAAATTTAACAAAAACGTAATAAAATTAGAAGTTTTTAACAAATTAATGGGTAGGGTTGTCTTCCATTAATTCGGCCAGGTAACCGGCCATATTTTCGTTACCCATCAGGCGGATTAATACATCTCGGTCCCAGAGGATGACATCGTTGGCGAGGGCTAGTTCTCCGGCGTTTCTCGTGTAGGTGGAATTGGTGACAACCAGCCCTTTTTGGGCGTGATAGTATGCCATGGAGCCAATGACTTCCTGGACGGCTTTTACGCCGATATTGCCCTGATATCGTTTCGCCTGGACGGCTATGGTCAAATTCTTCTTTTGTAGAATCAAATCAGCACCATAGTCGTTAGAGATTTTGGTGGGAAATACCTGGAAGCCAAGCTGTTCGAATTGGTATTGGAGGTATTCTTCAAAGTCTTGCCCGGACATATTGTCAATTCGGCGGAGTGAGAAGTGTAGAATGCGCCAGCGCTTAAATTTTAATAATTGTCTTTTGAAAATAAGGATAAAGATTAATAAAAGCAGATAAAGGACAGCAAAAAAAGCCGGGAAAGTAATCGACACTCCCAGCTCGTTGGGGAGGCGGAAAAGAAAATCCCAGCTGTCAAAAAAGGTATATTTTATAAAAAACATAAAGGAAAACAGAAGGAAACTGGTCTCTAGTAAAGTTATCAGAGTATCACGTATATATTTTTTCATGTGTTTATTATAGGAATGGGAAAGAATTATGTCAAGAAGTCATTGCGGGTTGCGATGGAATGGGAAAGAATTATGCCGAGAAGTCAGTGAGGGTTGTGATGGAAATGGGAAAGAATTATGCCGAGAAGCCGGTGGGGGTTGTGGGAATGGGAAGGGATTACGCTGAGAAGTCATTGTGGGTTGTAATGGGAAAGAATAATGCCGAGAAGTTGGTGGAGGTTGAATAAGAATACGAAAAAATCATGTCAAAAAGCCGGTGATGGTACAGAAAGTAATTTGAAAAAATTATCCAGGAAAGCAGGAATTATAAAAGAGAGGAAATGGCAAAAATTGTAGATGAAAAAAATCCAACTTTATGATAATATAGTACTATAGTACTAAGAGTAAAGAAAGCATAAAAGCATTCAAAGAGAGGATGTGTTGGTATGCATATCTTAATAGCGGATGACGATATTAAAACTGCTGAGAAGATGAAAACGTTAGCGGAAAAGAATATAAAGGGAATCCGGTTAAAAATTGTTGAGGCAACGGTGAAATCGGTTTTGGATGGCGTGCAGGAGCATTCTCCGGCGGTAATTATCTTGGGCGTGAATTTAAATGGGTTGAATGGTCTGGAAGTGACAAAATATTTGCGGAGCATTGAAATAAAATCAGAAGTAATTATAGTTTCGTCTTATGATTATTTTGATTTTGCCAGAGAAGCAATTCAATTGGGAGTTTTTGATTATCTTTTAAAACCAGTGAGTGAGACCCAGTTTGTAAAGACATTGAAGGGAGCTTTGGAACGATACCAGATTAGGGTGAACAAAGAAGATAGGACGATGCAGCAAGAACGTAGCATGGAGGAAGCTCGGAGACATTTGGAATATTGCCTGATTTATTCTGCGTTATTTAATGGAGAGGCATCCGAAGAAATCAAAAACTATAAAAAGATGTTTCAGCTAGGAGATGTGGGATACATTCTAAACATTGAACTGGATACAACCGAGAGTTCAAGTGCAATTAATCTGAAGAGGGACGACGTTCGGATTAATGAATACCTGAGAAGAATCATCTCGGAACATAATACCTGTGTTATTGGACCAAGGAGTCTTGACCGGGTTCTGGTTTGGGTGGACACTTCCGAAACCGGACGGAAACGACCAGAATCACCCATGGCGGATATTAAGCTGGCAGCTCATATTATTATTGGGCTTAAAGAGCGCTTCTTATTGAGCGTATCCATTGGAATTGGCGGTGAAAAGAATATATTTAACCTCCACAGTTCCTATGAGGAGGCAGTACGATGTCTGCGGTATAAAGGTACCCATAATGTTATGCGGATACGCGATGTGGAAACCAGGGAAATTTCACCAGTTGAGTATAACGAATTGGAGAACCGTCTCCTGAAAAGTATTAAATTTGGAAAGGCGGAGATCGTTAATTTGTTCGTGGAGCTGCTAGATCAGTTGAAAGGCCTGGAGGAAAAGGCAGAACGAAGCAAGATATATGAGCTATTGGTTTTGACCTATCATGAAGCAAGACTGGCAGGGATAAATGATTTGGAATATCTGGATTTTAAGGAGTATTTTCAAGAGACATGGGATTTGCCAATAGAGCTGGTTGAGCGTTGGGCATACCTACAGTTTGAAAATATTATCAATTCAGTCCAGACCAGTCGGTTGAAAATAAAGTCCGATGTGGTAAATAGTGCGATTCGTTATATGGAGGAACACTACATGGATGAAATTACACTGGAGGAAATAGCCAGATATGTTGGTGTCAGCCCACAGCATTTTAGTAAGACATTCAAGGACGAAAATGGAATTAATTATATCGACTGGCTGACCAATCTGCGAATTGACATAGCAAAACGGCTTTTGGCGGAAGGGAAGTCGACGATAAAAGAAATCTGTTATATGGTAGGTTACAATGATCCCAACTATTTTAGCCGAATATTCCGCAAAATCATTGGTACATCACCGACTGAATTTGCCCGTGGTCAGGAGAGGACATAAGAAAAAGGACTATTGCAAAATAATGCGATAGTCCTTTATTAACAGTAGTAGTTAAACAGCATGCCGCTATAACGGGATGAAGCATATACGGCAGTCACGCCCGGTTTGCTCAGGTTGGGATAGGAAACCAGGGTTTTATCCACAAAAGCCATGGGGTTCATTGTAATAGAAGTAAGCTGTTTGGTCAATCGTGGCAGGAACCCTTTGGAGGTGAACAGGGTATTCATCTCAGAGGTTTCAATTGCCTGGGAGGCCAGGGAATCATCAATTACCATGGAACCTTTTGCATCAAATGAGATGCCAGCCGCCTCCAGATCATTGCTGTAAGGATATACGGCGGAACGAAGCTGAGCCAGGAGTTTTTGCGGCAATCCCTGTTTGGAATCGTAGGCATTGGCCAGGTTCACAATGCTGTTATAATCTTCTTTAAATCCATAAAGCTCTTTTAATATCTTATTGCTGTCAGGCATGTAATCAATTTTGAAAGATCCTTGCGAAGGTGCAAGGAAATCAACCTGCATAACCCTGTCCAGCAAAATACGATTGGAGAGGGATTCTTTTTCTTCGTCGTTAATTTTAAAATGGGCATTCTCGGAGGCTCTGGATATTTGATCTAAGCCATAATAGTCTACCAGGCCGGGAAATTCTTCAGGAGAAGAGAGGTCCCTTAGGGTAAATATTGGTTCACCGGTGGTGCCGGTCTCTTCTGACTCTATCCTCATCTGAACGGAGGTTTCCGAGGGGTGTCTCACGGTAGCAATAATTCCCAGATTGGAACGGTTTAGGAATTTGGCCAGTTTTTCCATCGTTTCTTCGTTGGTGGCATCTGGCTTAATCTTATATTGGAGACGATAGGAGCTGTTATCTACCGAAACCATGAAAGAATAGGTCCCCTCCTTAGGATTAAGGTCATCCGTCGGCACGGAAAAGCTGGTGTTGGTCTGTTGGGTAGCAAGAGACATAACCTCCAGATCAAAGGGTTCTGGAAGGTATTCGGAGTCTGGATCCACAAGAATCACATCAGCACTGGCTTCATTTTCTGAATAGGCACGTTCATGGATAAAGATGGAATCATCTTTGGTACTGTCCATCTGTGATATGGTTTCTGTCAGGCGAATGGCATTGTCCTTGATGCCCAGAGCAAAGGACTGGTTCTCGCCAGTAAGATTTATCTTGTACAAAGGAGATACCTTATTCATGCGGACAATATCATTGTACAAGTTGCGAAGCTCACTTCGCTTATGAACTGCAGTGGGACCACTGGTTTTAGGTGGGGTATAGCTGGTAGCAAGATAATTATAAATTGCCGGAATCATAAAAAGGCCTCCTTTCCTATTAAATGAAACCTGGTCAAACAAAACAGAGGTATATCTGACATTAATGTGTAAATGAAATCCGTTCATTCACATCTTCACCATAATGGAGTGGAACTTATGCCGGTACATTGCCCGACAAATGTAGTGAACAATGTACTTATTATGATTAGTCTAAAAAAGGTGAAAAGATTCTAAGTTAATTATACCTCATAGTTTCCCGGAAGTCCATGAAAATATGATTGACATATGAAGACAATTATGGTATAGTAAGCGAGCGAGATGAAATAGGTCTTTTTTTTGTGCCTAAAAAACTGAAAATAATTTGTAATTGGAGGTGGCAGTTGTGCGTGTAAAAATCACATTGGCATGTACAGAATGCAAACAACGGAACTATAACATGACAAAAGAAAAGAAAACACACCCTGACAGAATGGAAACAAAGAAATATTGTAAATTCTGTAAGACTCATACATTACACAAAGAAACAAAATAATGTATAAGCAACAATCCATGAAAGGAAAATGAAGATATGGGAGATACTGCGAATACAAAAGAAAAAGCTCCAAAAAAGAGTTTTTTTAAAGGTATTAAATCTGAGTTTAAAAAGATTATGTGGCCTGACAAAGAGTACCTTGCGAAACAATCTGTAGTAGTTGTGATTGCCTGCATCGCGTTGGGAATTGTGATTGCGGCACTTGATTTCTGTATTAAGTTTGGCGTTGATAAAATTCTTCAATTAGGATAAGGGTGATAGTATGTCAGAAGCGCATTGGTATGTAGTTCATACTTATTCAGGATATGAGAATAAAGTAAAGGCTAACATTGAAAAAACAATTGAAAACAGAAAACTTCAAGACCAGATATTGGAAGTATCCGTTCCTATGCAGAATGTTGTGGAAGTGAAAAACGGGGTAAAGAAACAGGCTCAAAAGAAAATGTTTCCAGCCTATGTCCTAATCAATATGGTGATGAATGACGACACATGGTACGTTGTTCGAAACACCAGAGGCGTTACCGGGTTTGTTGGTCCTGGTTCCAAACCAGTACCCCTGACTGAGGAAGAAATGTTAAGCATGGGTCTTAACAATCAGCCTGAAGAAGTAGCGCTTAACTTTGAAGTTGGAGATACAGTTGTTGTAACTTCCGGTGTTTGGGAAAATACAGCAGGTATTATTAAGTCCATCAATCATTTAAAACAGAGTGTTACCATTAACATTGATATGTTTGGACGTGAAACACCGGTTGAAATTGGATTCTTAGATATTAAAAAAGAGTAAAGGAATTAAAAATTCCTTTTGTGAAAAGAGGTTACCATAATGGCAAAAAAAGTAGAAGGTTATATTAAATTACAGATTCCTGCCGCCAAGGCTACACCAGCTCCACCAGTTGGACCAGCTCTTGGACAGCACGGAGTAAATATCGTACAGTTTACAAAAGAATTTAATGCAAGAACAGCTAACCAGGAAGGAATGATTATTCCAGTCGTTATCACTGTTTATGCAGACAGAAGTTTTAGTTTCATCACTAAGACTCCTCCAGCAGCCGTTTTATTAAAGAAAGCATGTAATCTGAAATCAGGTTCTGCAGTACCAAATAAAACCAAAGTTGCTAAAATCAGCAAAGCTGAGTTACAGAAAATTGCAGAGCTTAAAATGCCAGACTTAAATGCAGCAAGCCTTGAGGCTGCTATGAGCATGATTGCTGGAACTGCAAGAAGCATGGGAATCACCGTAGAAGAGTAAAAATTTTCGCACCCGAAGAATGTAGAATAGAGAATAGGCATTCTTCATTAAGATCATAATTCAGTTTTTTAAATCGCAAAAAGCAGGCTATTTTTAAGGTCGTAGTCGTGGGAGGCATAGTATTTGCGGAGAATTTTTCGCAGGTCGTTTATCCCGATAATACCACAGGAGGTTTTTTAGAATGAAAAGAGGAAAGAAATATGCGGAAGCTGCCAAGTTAGTTGACAGAACCGTACAGTATGACTCAACAGAAGCAATCAGCTTAGTAAAAAAGACAGCAGTTGCAAAATTTGATGAAACAGTAGAAGCGCATATCAGACTTGGTGTTGATGGACGTCATGCAGACCAGCAGGTACGTGGTGCGGTAGTATTACCACACGGAACAGGTAGAAAAGTTCGCGTACTGGTTATTGCAAAAGGTGACAAATTAAACGAAGCAGAAGCTGCAGGAGCAGATTTCGTAGGCGGAGAAGAATTAGTACCGAAGATTCAGAACGAAGGATGGTTTGAATTTGACGTAGTAGTAGCAACTCCAGATATGATGGGTGTTGTTGGTCGTTTAGGACGTGTACTTGGACCAAAAGGTTTAATGCCAAACCCAAAAGCTGGTACTGTAACAATGGATGTTGCAAAAGCAGTTCAGGATATCAAAGCAGGTAAGATCGAGTACAGATTAGACAAAACAAACATCATTCACGTACCATTGGGAAAAGTTTCCTTCAGTGAAGAAATGTTAAATGATAACTTTAATACACTTTTAGGTGCTATTGTCAAAGCAAAACCAGCAGCTGCAAAAGGTCAGTATTTAAAGAGTGTAACCGTAGCTGCTACCATGGGACCTGGTGTTAAAGTTAACACAGCAAAATTAGTATAAGACCCCTTGGATTTTAATCCCCTGGATTTTTAGAAATGCCTTGAATTTTTGAAGTGTTTTTTTAAAAGGTTAAAAATATCTTGAATTTTCTAAAAGTCCTTGACATCAAGGGAGTTCTATGATATAGTAAACAAGTTCTGTGTAAACAGAACAACTGCCGAAGACAGTAGGTATTCAAACCTGGTTTGAATGTAAGTATACCACGCCTACCGAGGAAGAGTATGAATGACTTTTCGCCCTCACTGTCTTACAGTGGGGGCTTTTTCGGTATCATCATATAAGGAGGTACGCTAGAATGGCAAAGGTAGAATTAAAACAACCTATTATTGACGAGATCAAAGGCTATGCTGAAAAAGCACAGTCAGCAGTATTAGTAGACTATCGTGGGTTAACCGTTGCACAGGATACAGAGATTCGTAAAGCATTAAGAGAAGCTGGCATTGTATACAAAGTATACAAGAACACTTACATGAAACGTGCTTTTGAAGGAACTGATTTTGCGCAGCTTGGTCAAGTTTTAGATGGACCATCTGCAATTGCATTTGGAATGGAAGATGCAACCGCACCTGCAAGAGTATTAAGCAAAGCAGGAAAAGGTATTGATGCATTGGAATTCAAAGGTGCAATCGTAGAAGGAAACTTCTATGACGCAAAAGGAGTAGTAGCTCTTGCAGCAATCCCATCAAGAGAAGAACTCATTTCCAAATTACTTGGAAGCTTACAGTCACCTATCACAAATCTTGCTCGTGTACTTAACCAGATCGCAGAAAAAGGCGGCGCTGGTGAAGCTGCAGCAGAATAATAAGTGACAGAACCAACAAAGGGAATCAAAAAAACGAAATTATAAAAATTATCGGAGGTATTTAAAATGACAACTCAAGAATTTATTGATGCAATTAAAGGCATGACCGTTTTAGAATTAAATGATTTAGTAAAAGCATGTGAAGAAGAATTTGGTGTATCTGCAGCAGCAGGCGTAGTAGTAGCAGCAGGCCCAGCAGAAGTAGCAGAAGAAAAAACCGAATTTGACGTAGAATTAACCGAAGCAGGACCAAACAAAGTTAAGGTTATCAAAGTAGTACGTGAAATCACCGGCTTAGGCTTAAAAGAAGCAAAAGACTTAGTAGACGGAGCACCAAAAGCAGTTAAAGAAGCCATTACTAAGGAAGAAGCAGAAGACATCAAAGCAAAATTAGAAGCAGAAGGCGCAAAGGTTACTTTGAAATAAACATTGTGACGACGTAATAAGTGCAAAAAATCAGAAGGCAGTGATTTGGCAAGAACTAACTTGTCAATCACTGCCTATTTTGAAATCCAAAATTCAAGTTAGTTTTTGGCAAATCACTGCCTTTTGATTTTTTATAAGCGGGTGCGCCCGCGTGCCCAAAAAGAGCCCCACCCTTTTTGGGCTGCACTTATGGCCGGTGCCAACATCCCCCTCACATCCTTAAATTTCCAATCCACTTCCCCACCAGCCACAACAAAAAACTACCCCTCCTCCCACAAACAGGAGAAGAGGCAGCCCTTACCCTTACATCATCCGACCCTTCTGAGCCGCCACAGCACTAGAAAAAAACAACTGAAAATCATTCCCCTGCTGTTTCTTCTGCTGCTCCTGCTGCTGCATATTCTTAGCCTGATGTCCTTCAAACTGCATTGAAACATGGTTTACTGGTAACAAAATTGGGAAACTCTGTAAGTAACCTGCATCAATCACCCCTTCATCAAAAATTTTTACGACTACTATATAGTACTTTTGTACTATATATATCGACAAAAGTCAAGGGAAACTTAACCATCTCATCATAAATAATTACAATCTATTGTATTTAATCATCAAACCACCCACAATATATTGTAACAACACCCCATTTTTCCCATAAAGGAATAAATTGCAAAATCTTTTTTTCTATTTTGCCTTGAAATTACCTATTTTATGCGATATAGTGTTAATAAACAAAAAACAGAAACTATGAAAAGAGTGAAAAATATGAAATTCAGCAGAATAGACGAAGAAACCGTCCGTTGCGTTTTATCCGAGGAAGACATGAAAGAGCAAGGCATCGAGATAGAAGACTTCTTCAAAAACAAAGACAAAATACAGAAATTTCTGGAAGGCATAGTAGAGCAAGCCCGTGAAGAAGTAGGTTATGAATCAGATAGCGGAGTATTAGCCATGCAGGTGATGCCACTTCCCGAAAACGGACTGGCCATCATCTTCTCTGAGAACCCGGAGAACAACTTCCGAGAGATGTTCAAAAGCCTAAAAGATGTCGTTGGTGAAATAGCCAGTGAAATAACCGATACCCTAGCCAAGAAAGAAGAAGGAGCCAAAGCCGGCATACGGATTCATCGTTTTGCTTCCCTTTCTCGAATTGAAGAGTTCTGCTATGCAGTCCCCATGGACAAACGAATCAAAAGCCAGGTTTATAAAGACGAAGCACAAAAAACATACTATCTGGTCATGGAAAAGGGAAGAACCGCTGCGAAGCTGTTTAACCTGGTAAATGAAAGAGCCTTTGAATTCGGCGAATACGTCTCCGACCAGCCAATTCAGCTTACATATATACAGGAACATTACACCTGCCTGATTAAGAAAAATGCAATTTCCATTTTACAGAGGATATAATAAAACAAAAATGCATTTCTATTTAAAAAAAATAGAAGTGCATTTTATTTGGAACAAAAGATATGAATGATGATCGCCAGAATTAATTACCAATAAACCGCTTTATTTTTTTAGGATCCGCCTGAGGATTTAACCTGTAAATCTGTTGAGTAATGTGTTCTACAGCCTCCTGCCGGCTTATTTTAGCGGCAAAATCAAAGACCTCATCGCCCCAAAAACATTCTGTAGTACAAAACATAGTGGAAGCCCACCCATATTGTTCCCCCTTCACAGATACCTTCTGCTGACGCCCACACATAGTTATGAATAGCTTCATCTGCAATTCTACTAAAGCCCGGTCAAATTTTGACTTTTCTTCCCTTGAAAATTCACCCATCTGCTTCAGAGCATGAAGGGCCAAGGCATCGCCATCCCGAAGCAAATCATAAACTCGTTTAGCGTAGTTGCTTAAAATACCATCTTCATATGCTTCATCAAAGCTTATATCACCCCGTCGAGCGGCCAGAAAGTAAGGATACCAATCCTGCGTGATATATCCACTTTTATTAAAAAACACCTTTCCATATGCGATATCTTTGCGTTCATCTAAAACCCGCATCCGCCACTCCCACGGGTCGGTATCCAGGTCTCCAGTGTGCCAGTGTATTATGCTGTCAGGAGGCTCGTTGTTCCAACTGTATGGGAGTAAAGTAAAAACACCTTCATTATTTCCGCCACCACCAAGAGAAAAACCGGCGTTTAAGAGTTCGTTTATAAAATCACTGTAATTTTGTATCATATAGTAGCTCCTTCCCTGTAAGGCTACCTGCCTTTTGGCTTATCGTATAATATGAAACATGACATCTGTCCGTCATGTTTGCCTCTTGGAAAATAAAGTATCGTAGGTCAAGACCGTTTTTGTGAGTGGTGATTAAAACCAACCCCAAGCAACTTCTTCACACCTTTTACAATAAACGACATAAGCAATATTCCCATCGCAACTGCCCCGGCAATCTGGAAGGCGTAAAGCCCGGCCTCAACACCAGGAGCGGTTTCTCCGGTTATAAAATGCCGCATCATATAGAACAGCAGACCTCCGGGAACAAGAGGAATCATCGAGGTTACTAAAAAGATAGTAACAGGAACCTTACGAAGCATAGCCATACACTCAGCATAAAGGGAAACAAAAGCAGCCGCCAGGAAATACTGACCGATATCAAACGGAAACAAAGGTGCCGAAAACGAATACACTACCTGGCTGAAGAACCCTCCCAGGGCCGCATAGAATAAATTTTTACCACGGATATTAAAGATAATGCCGAAGCCCAAAGCCCCTAAAAAGGCATAAATACTATTGATTAATACATTCATATGAAGAAACTCCCTCCACTTTTAAACCACATACATGGCTACCGCTACACCAATTGCTACACCTAGAGCCACAAACAAAGCCTCTGCCATTCGAGAAAGCCCGGACATGGTATCGCTGGCAATAAAGTCCCGCATACTATTTGCTAACGCAATTCCCGGAACCAGGAGCATGATGGAACCAATCACAATTTTATCACTATGAAATAATTCCGGAAACAGTCCCCCTGTTTTACTACCGATAAAAGCGGCAGAAAAACTGCAAAGAATGGTAATAAAGAAAGCACTCAGATCCAATCGCTGCATAAACCGCGTCATAAACATAATAAAAGCGCCAATCAGGGCTGAAATCAGGCTGTCCCTGAAACTTCCTCCAAAGAACAGGCAAAAGGACGCTCCCGCTAACATATGGGCGCCATACAGCCAACCCTTTCCCCAAACCGGTGCCGCCGAGATTTCTTCCATTCGTTCCAGAACCTCAGGATATTCTGGTTTATTAGTACAAATATAACGGGAAAAAGCCGCAAGCCTTTCTACTGCATCCAAGTTTATATTCCTTTTCACAATTCGCTTCGTCTTGGTCAAGGATTCCCCCTTTGATGAAACCGTAACCACGATACTCCCTGGAATGGCAAAGGCATGTATATCCTCGACACCATAAGCCTTGCATACGTAATCGATACTCTGCTCCACCCGGTATACATCAGCCCCATTGCAAAGCAGGTGGTATCCAACTAACAGGGAGGTATCTAAAACCTCATTCAACTTCATATCAACAGAATCCTTCCTTAGAATGTTGTATTCCTCACATTGTTATCTGGCATTATTATAATACTTAAAAAGCAGATATACAAGCAGCAAGCAAAAGCGCTGGAGAGAGGATTGGACATTCGAATTTCAATTTTTTATAAAGATAATAAAAAAACAACATGTTTCTATGATACTTGATATTTATTCGTAAAGTTTCGTGGTCTATAATAAGGATACAAGGATTACATAAGGTATCCAAAGAGAACATCTTAAAAAGATGAAGTCTCACCAAAAAAAGGGAGGAAACAAAAACATGAAAAAGAAATTATTAGCATTAGCAATGGCTACAGTAATGGTTGCATCTTTAGCAGGATGCGGACAGGGTGCATCCAAAGAAGAAAATACTCCAGCTCCAGAAGCTCCACAGACAGAAGCGGAAGCTCCTGCAGCAGAAGAACCAGCAGCACCAGCTGCAACAGAGGAAGAAGCAATTACAACAACAATTACTGTTTGGGCTCCACAAGAAGATCAGTCTGATGAGCAGGGCAAATGGTTACAGACCATGTGTGAACAATTTGCGGCACAGCATCCAAACTGGAATATTACCTTTGAATATGGCGTTTGTGCAGAAGGTGATGCAAAAGCAACGGTAACTCAGGACGTTGAAGGTGCAGCAGATGTTTATATGTATGCTAATGATAACTTACCAGAGTTAATTGCAGCAAATGCAGTTGCAAAATTAGGTGGTGAGACTGTAGATTATATCAACAACACCAACTCTCCAGCAATCGTTGATTCTGTATCAGTAGATGGAAACATTTACGGCGTACCTTTTACAACTAATACATGGTTTATGTACTATGATAAGAGTGCGTTCACTGAGGACGAAGTAAACAACCTGGACAAAATGATTGCAAAAGAAAAAGTATCCTTCCCATTAGGAAATTCCTGGTATGTGGCATCTTTCTTTGTAGCAAATGGCGGTAACTTCTTTGGCGACGGAACAGACGGATCCAAAGGTATCGACTTCAGCGGCGACAAAGGTACCGAAGTAGCAAACTATTTAGTAGATTTAGCAGCAAATCCAAACTTTGTATATGATGATGCAGGAGCTGGTATGGCAGGCTTACGTGATGGAAGCGTTAAAGTACTTTTCTCTGGATCTTGGGATTACAACAATGTAAAAGAAGCACTTGGCGACAACTTTGCAGCAAAAGCACTCCCTAGTATTACCATCAATGGACAGGAAAAACAGTTAATGTCTTTCGCTGGTTCAAAAGCAATCGGTGTTAACCCAAGCTGTGAATACCCACAGGTAGCAGTTGCTCTTGCAAAATATCTGGGCGGTACGGTAGCACAGAAGGCACACTATGAATCAAGAAGCGTAGTTCCATGTAATACTGAATTATTAAAAGACCCTGCAGTTGCTTCCGATATGTTAGTACAGGCACAGAATGCAACCTTTGATACGACTTCTATCATCCAGCCATTTATCTCAGAAATGGGAAATTACTGGGGACCAGCTGAAAACTTTGGTAAAGCAGTTGTAAACAAAGAAGTAACTCATGACAATGCAGCACAGAAGGTTGAAGAATTAAATTCAGCAATGAACACTACTCTGGCTAACTAATTGTTACACATTAGAAAAATATTTTATCTTATTGTTTTGGTTAATAAAATAGTTAGAGGATACTAAAGATTGACTTAACTCAAGGTGCTTGTTCAAAAGAGCAGGCACCTTGAAAAATGATTAGGAGGGTGTCACATGAGCAAGGGAACTGTAAAAGAGAGCAGAAAAATGCGTGAGTTTTCAAACCCTTATACGGTAACAAATGCAATCACCAAAGGTGGTATTTTTACAAAACTATCATTTGTAATTATGGGGGCAGGTAACATTGCCCATAAACAAATTGGAAAAGGAATCTTTTTCTTACTGGTTGAAGCTGCTTATATCTGGTTTATGATAAAAAGCGGTTTATATAATTTATCCATGCTCCCATCCTTAGGGGACCGGGTGCAGGAAGAAGTGTGGAACGAAGCAAAAGGTATTTATGAATATACACAGGGCGACAATTCTCTGATTCTTTTGCTGTACGGTGTAGTAACCGTTTGTCTGACCATAGGTTTTATTGCCTTCTGGCTGGAAACGGTAAAGAGTGCCTACATGGCAGAGTGCCTTGCTAAGCAGGGAAAACATGTTAATACTTTTATCGAAGACATTAAGGGTTTGTTTAATCAAAATTTACATAAATTATTGCTGACATTACCACTTACCGGAATCATGACTTTTACTATTTTGCCGTTGGTTTTCATGATTTGTATGGCATTTACCAATTACAGCAAGGTAGATGATCATATGGTATTGTTTGACTGGGTAGGTTTTGCAAATTTTGCTACAATTTTTAATAATAAAAGTACAATTGGCCAGTCCTTTTGGTCTGTATTAGGATGGACTGTAACCTGGGCAATCTTTGCGACTGGTCTTAACTATATTTTGGGAATGCTTCTGGCTATTTTAATCAATCGCAAGGATACCAAATGGAAAGGCTTCTGGCGCTTTAACTTTGTCCTGTCTATAGCAGTTCCTCAGTTTGTGTCCTTGTTGATTATGAGAACTATGCTGCAGCCGAATGGCGCTGTAAACGTGTTGCTTAAATCTACTGGTTTGATTGATACATCACTGCCCTTCTGGACGGATGTAACCTGGGCAAGAATTACCATTATTATTATTAACCTCTGGGTCGGTATTCCGTTTACCCTTCTTCAGGTAACCGGTATTCTCCAGAATATACCAGGGGAACTTTATGAAGCAGCAAAAGTGGATGGAGCCAATGCAGCGGTAACTTTTTTTAAGATTACATTACCTTACATGCTGTTTGTAACTACCCCATACTTGATTACAACCTTTACAGGAAACATTAATAACTTTAATGTAATCTTCCTGCTATCCGGTGGAAATCCCACACCGGTGGATTCCACAGCAGGAAAGACAGACCTCCTGGTTACCTGGCTGTATAAGCTTACCATTGATAAGCAGTTCTTTAACCTAGGTGCGGTAATTGGTATTTTTACCTTCGTGGTGCTGGCTATTGTTGCCCTTGTAACATATCAGAATAGTAACTCTTATAAAGATGAGGAGGGATTCCAATAATGAATAAGACAAAACGGATTGTAACCAATGTATTTGTGCATGCATTTTTGGCAGTATTATCGCTAATCTGGCTGTTTCCTATTTTTTGGGTAATCCTCACCAGCTTTCGGGCGGAAAAAGGTTCTTATGTATCCAGCTTTTTCCCAAAGAGTTATACGATTAACAACTATGTCCGATTATTTACCGATACTAACATTTTGGATTTTCCCAGGATGTTTCAGAATACCTTGATTGTAGCTATTTTTTCCTGTACTATTTCGGCCATTTTTGTACTTTCAGTATCCTATACCATGTCAAGAATGCGGTTCCGGATGCGTAGGCCAATGATGAATGTTGCCATGATATTAGGCTTGTTCCCAAGCTTTATGTCTATGATAGCAGTTTACTATATTTTAAAAGCAGTTGGTTTATCAGAAGGCTCTATGATTCGGGTTGCTCTGATTCTGGTTTATTCGGGAGGAGCCGGACTTGGATTTTATATAGCCAAAGGATTTTTTGATACGATTCCAAAGGCGTTGGATGAGTCGGCATTTTTGGATGGAGCCACGAAGTTTCAAGTGTTTACCAGAATCACCATACCACTTAGTAAGCCGATTATTGTTTACACGATTTTGACTGCATTTATCGGCCCATGGATTGACTTTATCTTCGCAAAGGTAATCTGTCGAGCCGATGCAAAATATTACACCGTGTCGGTTGGTCTCTGGAAAATGCTGGAGAAGGAATATATTGACGCTTGGTATACGGCATTTGCTGCAGGAGCAGTGTGTATTTCCATACCAATCGCGATTGTGTTCCTCTTTACCCAGAGATTCTATACCGAAGGACTTTCTGGTGCGGTTAAGGGCTAAGAAAATTTATTTTGTAATTTGAAGTGCACATTCTTCGCTGATTGTTTGTGCCATATTAGCGGCATGACAATAACAACAGGAAGGAAAGCGTGAGGGAACAATTGGGGTAAGCTTGATATGCACAAAGAACATGCATGGTCTGCGTGACTGGATGTGCTCAAGCGTTGAATGAATAATTGGAGTTCTTGATGAAAAATAAAATTATCCTTATCTGCAGTATGTTGCTGCTGGCAGCAGGGCTGCTGACCGGATGCCAATTAAATGAATATGGCGGAAAAGAATCAGTGATTGACGATAATTACCGCACCTATTATGAGGTGTTTGTGTATTCTTTCTGTGACAGTAACGGGGATGGCGTAGGCGACATCCCCGGACTTACATCTAAACTGGATTATATTGAGGATATGGGATTTAACGGTATCTGGCTGATGCCAATTATGCCATCCACCACCTACCATAAATATGATGTGGTGGATTATTACGACATTGACACTCAATATGGAACATTAGATGATTTTAAGAAGTTTATGGACGAATGCAATAAGCGGAATATCAAGGTAATTATCGACCTGGTATTTAATCACACCTCCAGTCAGAATCCCTGGTTTTTAGAGGCATGTAATTATTTTAAAACATTAAAACCGGGTGAAATGCCGGATGAATCGGTTTGTCCTTATGTTAATTATTATCATTTTGAAGAAAACTCAGATAAATCAAGCTTTTACAATATAACAGGTACAGACTGGTATTATGAAGGAATGTTCTGGAGTGAGATGCCGGACTTGAATCTGGATAATCCAAAGGTGCGGAAAGAAATCGAAGAAATTTCCGTATACTGGATGAATCTGGGAGTAGGAGGCTTTCGCCTGGACGCTGCAAAGGAATATTTCTCTGGAAATTCCGACAAGAATATAGAGGTTTTGACCTGGTACACGGATTTCATTAAAGGTCAGAATCCAGATGCCTATCTGGTGGCAGAAGTCTGGGATTCTTTCGATGTAATTGCCAAATATTATCAAACTGGAATTGACAGTATCTTTAACTATGTATTTGGAAATCGGGACGGACAGATTGTCAAGTTTGTTAACCAGGGCGGAAACGGATCTTCTGGAAGTAAAATCGCCCAGAACATGGTAATCGTGCAAAATAAATTTCTGGAATCCAACCCCAACATGATAGATGCACCATTTCTTAGTAATCACGACACGGGACGTATTGCCGGATTTGTTGGAAAAGATCCGGGAAAGGTAAAGCTGGCGGGCGCATTAAATGTCCTCATGAGCGGAAGTGCCTTTGTCTATTACGGTGAAGAACTGGGTATGTCAGGTGCCGGACGTGACGAAAACAAACGGGCACCCATGTACTGGACAGAAGATGGTGGAAAAGGGACGACTGCACCACCGCCCAATATGGAAAATACGGTAAAGCATGCCTTTGGTTCTTTAAAGGAGCAGAAGAAAGACAAAGAATCCATATACAATTATTACAAAAATTTAATTGGAATCCGAAACCAATATCCGGAAATTGCCAGAGGTCTGGTGGAACAGATGAAGTCCGTTGAAGATGGTGATATCTGTGCCATTTCCAAGACCTGGGAAGGGAATACGCTGTACCTTCTCTTTAATGACAGCGACGAAAGGAAAGAAATCATTGTTCCACAAGCAGAATATAAATACAGCGAGCTGGCAGAACAACTGATTGTCGGAGCAGAAAAAGCCGAACTGAAGGAGGAAACCCTGACCATCCCAGCCTATGGCGTGGTCATCCTAAAATAGACAGCAAAAGGAGATAGAATTCATGCGTTTTGTATTTGGAAAAAACGACTGGAAAGATTTTGAAAGAGGGCAGGAAAATTGCTATCTTCTCACCAATGGGCTAGGAGGCTTCTCCTCCCTTACTATGATTGGTTCCAGTGCCCGAAATGACCAGGCGCTTCTTATGGCAGCGGTTAAGGCTCCCAATGAAAGATGGAACCTGTTATCCAATCTGGAAGAAACCCTCTGGATACAAGAAAAGCCTTACGTCTTGTCCAGCCAGGAATATGTAAATCGAACCAAGAACCAGACCGGTTTTGAATATCTGAATTGCTTTACGTATGACTACCTGCCTCAATGGACCTATCAGGTAGGAGGAACAGAGATTATCAAAACCATTGTCATGGTACAGGGAGAAAACACGGTAGGAATTCATTATCGCTTTTTATCCCGTGGTATGGGGAAAAGAGCAGCCGCCGGAATCGTATCTCCCTTTGAAACCAATTCAAATATGAGCTTTTCCGTAAGACCCTGGTTTCAATTTGCACCAAAAGGACAGCAGCCAGAGACCGGTCAGAAATTTCAGCTATTACCAGACTGTGTAGAAAGTCAAGGGCTGCGTCTCCACTTTCAGACCAATGGCACTGTGATCGAAGAAGGAGAGCAGATTTGCAGCGACCTTTATTACGAACAAGATGCCAGAGACGGACGTGGAGCAGTGGGAACTGCAGTAAGTAACCATAGAATTGTATTTGAATTAAAAGAAGAAGAACAAGAATTGTTTTTACTATATACTTTGCAGCCTGCTTCAGAAATAAGTTCTTTAGAAAAGCTTCACTCATTCATAGAAGAAGAAATATTGAGACAGAAAAACCTTGAGGAAGCGGCACGGATTAAAGACCCCGTTGGGCGCCATCTGGTGAAAAGTGCCAATCAGTATGTTTCATACCGTGCATCTACTCAGGGAAAAACCATTCTGGCAGGCTTTCCCTTTTTCGAGGATTGGGGCCGTGATACAATGATTGCCCTGGTTGGCTGCACCATTACCGCAAGACAGTTTGAAGATGCCAAAAGCATTCTTAGCACCTTTATGAAATACTGTCAAAGAGGTCTTATGCCCAATCTGTTTCCAGAGGGAGGCAAAGAACCATTTTATAATACGGTAGATGCTGCCCTTTTATTTGTAGAAGCCATTTACGAGTACTACAAAGTCTCCCGCGACCTGGAGTTTGTAAAAGAAGCCTATCCAATTATGGAGGACATTATTTCCTGGTATAAAAGAGGCACCGATTATCACATAAAAATGGATGAAGATGGTCTGATTATGGCCGGAGCCGGCTTGGAACAAGTGACCTGGATGGACGTTCGGATAGGAGATATTTTACCAACACCCCGTCACGGCAAACCAGTAGAAATTAATGCCTACTGGTACAATGCACTTATGGTCATGGCATACTTTTCAGAGGAATTGGGAAAAGATCGTGAAGTAGTGCAGAACTACGAAAACATGGCAAAAAGGACCAAACAAAGTTTTCTTTATAAATTCTGGGATTCTGCTCAATTATGCCTCAAAGACCTGGCAGAAGATGAGGTTGGAAAGGGACAAATCCGTCCCAACCAAATATGGGCAGCATCCATGCCTTTTTCTATGCTAAATGAAGAGCAGGCTAATCTTGTCATACAAAAAGTATATGAGGAACTATACACCCCTTATGGACTTCGAAGCTTAAGTCCGAAAGACAAGGAATTTGCAGGACACTATGGCGGTTCTCAATTAGAACGGGATTTAGCGTACCATCAGGGAACTGTCTGGGCATTCCCGCTTGGGGCCTACTATCTGGCTTATTTGCGGTGGGCAGAAGACAAGGGTCAGGCAAAGAAGACGGTAAAAAGACAATTGGAACCTATGATGGCCTGTCTTGAAGAAGGATGTATCGGTCATATTGCAGAAATCTACGATGGAAAAACACCAACCCGCTCCAATGGGTGCTTTGCTCAGGCATGGAGCGTAGGGGAAATCCTCCGCGTCTATAGTGCGTTGGAGCAGTAACATTGTGTTTAGGCGGTGAGGACGCTCCTGAGATATAGGTTGCGAACGCCGAAAGAGCGGGTGGGTCAATGACTCCCAGGAACGGCTTCCTTGGAAAACGGCTCGCATGCGAAAGATTTCTGGCTAGCGTAGAAGCACCGAAAGAACTAAGACTTTAAAAATTTGCTAAGGGCACCCCCACAAAAACTATAACTCGCACTTTAGTACATTGAAATGTTGTACTCATTGATGCTCAAACAATA
>JAVBLX010000156.1:0-8524 GCA_031553075.1 Acetivibrio sp. | reverse complement strand
ATAATAGTTAACATGTCTATTAATTGTGCTATTTTGTATAAGATGAAGGAGGAATTGCTACCATGGCAAAAGTATTTCGATTTGACGATGTTTTACCGGTACAAACCAAAGCGGGTAAACTGAAGGGTTATTTTTTTGATGGAGTTTATATTTTCAAAGGAATTCCATACGCAGAGGCAAAACGTTTTCAAATGCCGACGAAAGTCACACCTTGGGAAGGTGTAAAGGATGCATGCTCCTATGGAATGGTTTGTCCGCTTACAAGTCCGGAAAAACCGACAGGAGAGTTGATGGTTCCTCATCGTTACTGGCCACAGGATGAGAATTGCTTAAATCTCAACGTCTGGACCAATGCATTGGAGAAAGACGCTAAGAAGCCGGTTCTGGTATGGCTGCATGGGGGCGGTTATAGTATGGGGTCTTCTATTGAACAGGAAGCTTATGATGGCTCAAACATGTGTAAACATGGAGATACCGTAGTAGTAACTGTAAACCATAGACTTAATATATTAGGACATCTGGATGTTTCCAGTTTCGGCCCGGAATATGCTAATTCTGGTGTTTTAGGACTCGCTGATTTAGTAGCAGCCTTGGAATGGGTAAGAGACAATATTGCTGAATTTGGTGGAGATGCAGGGAATGTAACGATTTTTGGACAATCTGGTGGTGGCATGAAGGTTACCGGACTCATGCAGATTCCAGCAGCGGATGGCTTATTCCATAAAGCCTTTGTTATGAGTGGTGTTTCTGATGGCAAGCTGATGCCAGCACCAAAGAAAGGAAGCGATTGTGAGCGTCTTGCTAATTCCATGATAAAACATCTTAGCGAAGGAAAGAAATTTTCCTTTGGCAAAGGGGATATTAAAACGTTGGAAAAGGCATCTTATCATGATTTAGCCGAGGCATATAATAAGGTGTTTATGCCGATTGCCATCACTGGTGGTAATGTGGCAATGTCACCAACACCAAATGATTACTATCTGGGAGAACCATTGATTGTAGGATTTACCGAACATGCCAAGACCATTCCGCTTATGGTAGGATCCGTATTTGGGGAATTTGCGTTTGCACCGCAGGAGCACAATAAGGATAGTTTAGATGAAAAAGCAGTTCTTGCATTGGTAGAAAAGCAATATAAAAAGCATGCTGGAAAAGCAATCGAATTGTTTCAGAAAGCATTTCCAGATAAGCATGCCCTTGATTTACTGGTACTTGACCGTGTCTTTAGAGCACCATCAAAAGAATTGGCGAAAGCGCATGCAGCTGGCGGCAAGGCGCCTACCTATTTATACGAATTTACTTTGAATTTTGAAGGCTTCCAGAATGGAAAAGTGGCATGGCATTGTTCGGATATCCCATTCTTCTTCCGCAATACAGACCGGGTGGAAATCTGCAATATTCCTGGTGTTTCTGATGAACTGGAAGAAAAGATGTTTGATGCCTTGATGCAATTTGCTCGCACTGGAGATCCAAACGGTGGTAAGCTACCAGAGTGGAAAACTGTAACGGCAGAAGAAGAGCCAACCATGATCTTTGATCGTGAGTGCCGCGTAGCAAATAACTTTGATGATGAACTATTGAAGCTGATGGATGATGTATTGCCTCCATTTAATTTAATGAAAATGATGCAGCAGCAGGACATTCAGCATTAAGCATAATATTTCAAAAGGTGTTGGGGTAAATTAAGACACTTAACCCCCTCTGGGAACACTTCAGATTAAGCTGTTCCCGGAGGGGGTTTGATATATTGGGAAAATATGGATGTGATTGCATTTTAGACTTTATTTTAAGATTTTGATACAAAATCAGTCTTCCTGAAGAACTCTTTCCGATACTCCTTTGGAGTTAATCCAGTATAACTTCGAAATATGCCGGAGAAATGACTATATGAGCTGAAATCAAAATACTGGCTGATTTCAGTTAGGGTATAATGGGAATACTTCAGCATATTTTCAGCGGCCTCTATGCGCTTATGGCGAATATATTCTGAAATAGACGTTCCGACCTCTTTCTTAAAAAGGGTTGAAAGATAGGAAGGATTGACATCTACAAATTTACTTAATTCAACCACTGTAATGACTTGATGAAGATGCTCATATATGTAGTCAAGGCAGAATACAATCGGTTTTGAATAAATGTTTTGTTTTTTCAAGTTACTCATCTGTTTGGTAAAGTGACGAATCATATCACCCTGAAGCTGACGGACTTCCTTCACGCTTTTACACTTATCCACACTTTGAATATATAAATCGCTGGTATTATACGCAGTTTCAGGCTCCATGCCTCCTTCAATAACAAAGCGAGTGGTTAGTGTTGTGGAGCAGACAAAAAGGTATTGTGCATTACGAAGCGGATCCTCAGATAGTTTTCCTGTAAGATTGGAGGAAAAAATTTCAGTTGCCAGATCAACTGCACGAGGGTCGCCGACTTTAACGTATTCATATTGTAGCATCTCCTCATCATATTTATGATGGGAGGAATAATTCTCTCGCTGTAAAAACTCGGTATGTGTAAGTCTTTTATTTATATTAGTTTCCATAATAATCACCTAAAACATATCATATCATGGAATAATAAATCGGGAAAATAGATATTATGTTTTTCGAATAAATATGATATTTTTATTTGGACTTTCAAGTTATACTAAAATCAAAAATGAGTAAAAAGAAATTACTCTGGCAAAGGGAGGACAGACTATGATGGAGAAAAAGAATGCTACAAGTAATGAGCAGAACATGTCGGAGCTTGAAAAACTGAATGCTGGTTTAGAATATTGTTTTTTTGACGATGAAGTGGTTGCTCAAAAAGAAAATGCCCTGCGTTTGTGCAAGAAGTTTAATTCCATAGACGAAAGTGATTATGTGGCACAGCTTGCTGCAATTAAAGAGTTGTTTGGTACGACAGGAGAAAATGTATACATTCAGCCAAATTTTAACTGTGACTGTGGAAAAAATATTCATGTAGGTGAAGACTTTCTTACAAACTATAATGTAACTATTTTAGATATTGCACCTGTTCATATTGGGGATTATTGTATGATTGGGCCTAATACTCTTATTACAACCGTTGGACACCCAATGTCTCCAAAAGGCAGACGGGAAAAGAAAGCCAACAGCGCCCCGGTAACAATAGGCAATGACGTGTGGGTTGGTGGCAACTGTACAATACTGCCTGGTGTAACAATTGGAAATAATGTGATTATTGCTGCGGGAGCCGTTGTAACGAAAAACACGCCGGACAATTGTATTGTCGCAGGAATTCCTGCAAAGAAGGTAAAAGATTTGGAACAGGATTAAGGGCAGAAGACCGCTTATTGCCCTCATCTCGAAATAGCATCCGTTCACTTTGTGAGGACAGGGTGCTGTTTTTGATTTTTATTATGATTCAAAGGGCGGGAATACACTGTACATTCTTAATAAATGGTGATAATATAAATAATATAATAAATTTTATTGTAGGGAGTTATTATGGATACGATTAGACAAACCAGATTAGTAGTAAATAAAAATAATATTAAGCACAATATTAAAGCAATACAAGACACCGTGGGAAACGATGTAAAAGTTATGCCAGTGATAAAAGCTAGAGCATATGGGACTGGTGCTGGAACATTAATCGATTTATTTGAGGAAATGGGAATTGAAATCCTTGCCGTTGCAGTAGTAGATGAGGGGATTGCCCTGCGAGAAAGGGGGTTTAAAGGCGAGATCGTTATATTAAATCAGCCTTTCGAAGAGGAAATAGAACTTTTACTTAAGTATGATTTAATTTCAAGTGCTTGTATTGAAGATTTTATTGTAAAACTAAATGAACATGCAATAAAAGAAAATAAAATTGCAAAAATACATTTAGAAGTAGATACTGGTATGGGGCGAACCGGAATTAGTCCAAAGGATATTTCAAAATATATCAATTTGATAAAAGAACAAACAAGTATTGGCTTAGAAGGCTTATATACACACTTTGCATGTAGTGATACTAATTTTGAATACACAGAAAGCCAGATAGCCAAGTTTGATATGGTAGTTGAAGAAGTAAAGAAAAACTTCACTTTAAAATATATACATGCTTGTAATACTGGTGGAATTATTAATTTTAAAAAAGCTTATTATAATTTGGTTAGACCTGGTATTGGCATATATGGACATTTTCCTGATCAGAGTTTAAAAGGAAAACTTGATTTAATTCCCAGTACAATATTAAAAACAAAAATCGTATTTTTACATGATATAGAGAAAGGTGAATCCGTTAGCTATAATAGAAGTTTTATAGCAGAAAAACAGACTAAAATTGCCACTATACCCATAGGTTATGGAGATGGATTAACCAGAAACTATAGAGGATGTGTCGTGATTAATGGAAAATTGGCAAACATAATTGGATTAATTAATATGGATAGTTTAATGGTAGATGTAACGGATTTTGAAGATATGGAACTGGGAACAGATGTATATATATGGGACAACAAAAACATTACGGTGGAAGAGGTTGCCCAAAAATGTGGTACAATCAGCTATGAAATTTTATCTGGCCTAACGCCTAGAGTAATAAAAGAATTTGTATAATTTGCATAAGCATTGGTCAAATGCTAATTTATAGGATAGCAGTTTGAAAAAGGTTTCAAATCTTTTATGGATTTGAAACCTTTTTTAATGGAGCAGATCAGTTTGTAACTTTTAGTAAAAAAATGACTAAAATTGTAAAAAAATACAAGCGAAAAAGTAAATAGTGTAGTATAATTACCTTATCAACAAGGTGTTATTCACACAAAAAAGGAGGAGCACTATGGGCATTAAAAAGGGTATGCTATCAAAAGCATTACGAGGCATCTTGCTACCAATTATTTTACTTCTTTTTGGAGCAGGGATTGTGATTATATTATTTGTAAAAAGCACAACGACCAACCTGATGTTAGACGAAATGAGTTCAAAGTCAGAAGCGGTTGCCTATGGAACCAGTGAATTTTTTACCAGGTATTTGGAACTTGTAAAGCAGATGGGAACCAACGAAGAAATCAAGAAAATGTTTTTGGAATCAGGCTCTGGGGACACGGCAGTCAATTTACCTTATTATGATAGTATTGCAAAGACCCTGGATAATATTTTGGCAACGGATTCTGAGAATATACCATTGGTATGGCTTGTGGACCTTGATTCAGGAGAAAGTATTCGTTCCGGTGGTGTCCGAAAAGGGCTGCCCGACTATGACATTACAACGCGCTCCTGGTACACAGAGCTTATGGAAAAGAAGAGCTTGTTTATTACGGAACCTTATGCAGACTCAGATTCAGGAGTTATGGTGGTCAGTATTCTGGCTCCGGTTTATGGGGCGGATTCCAGTGATATGATTGGAGCAGTTGCCATAGATTTACGTTTGAGTGACATTAATGCCATGATTGATTCCTTTCATTTGGGAAAACAGGGATTTTTTATTCTGACCTCAGCTGATGGAATTATGCTCTGTTATCCAGAAGCAGAAAAAGTAGGACAAAACATTTCAGAGATTAAAATTGATCAAAAGATTATGGATGGAATCGCAAAGAAGGAATCTGGCCGATATCAATATAAAATGGAAGGTAAGAATTATTACGGACTTATTGCCAATATTGGAAATACTGGTTGGAATGTATTGTCTGCACTTCCTGCTGGTGAGCTTTCTCAGGCATACATTGGTTTGGCGATTGGAATTATACTTGTTATTGGAGCGCTAGTGGGAATCTTGATGTTGATTATCCGAAAGATTATGAAGGGAGTGGTGACTCCAATTAAAGAACTTTCCCAAATGGCCCATGAAATCGCAGATGGAAACCTGAGTGTGGTGGCGAATATTACCACATCAGATGAGACAGGGGTTTTGGGAGAAGCCATAAACCGTACAGTTTCTCGTCTTAAAGTATATGAAGAATATATCAATGAGATTTCTAGCGTGCTGAATCAAATTGCGGAAGGAAATTTAAGCTTTCAGTTACATAATGATTACCAGGGAGAGTTTTCAAAAATAAGGGAAGGGCTGCTTAATATATCTTCCACCTTGACCGTGACAGTGGAACTTATTGATGAAGCAGCAAAGCTTGTGGCCAGCGGATCGGGACAAATTTCTGACAGTGCACAGCAGTTGGCGGAAGGGGCAACCGAACAATCCCAGGCAATTCAGGAATTGGTGAGAATGGTAAACGATGTATCGGAGCAAGTAAAAGAAAATACTAAAAATGCGGAAGCCTCCAAAAAAGTGGTGGATGAAGCTGGAAATTCCATGGCAGAAGGTAATCAGAAAATGCAGGAATTAACGAAAGCCATGGAGGAGATACAGGAAACGACGGGGCAGATTGAAATGATTATTAAAGCAATTGAAGATATTGCTTCCCAAACCAACTTATTATCTTTAAATGCTGCGATTGAAGCGGCAAGAGCAGGTGAAGCAGGTAGAGGCTTTGCAGTGGTTGCAGAGGAAGTGAGTAAGTTGGCCAATGAAAGTGCACAGGCGGCCCAAAACACCAGAATTTTAATAGAACAGTCGAATAAAGCAGTGCAAAATGGTACCAGGATTGTAACCGATGCAGCCGTATTGATGAATTCGATCGTGGAAGATTCCGGACGTTCTTCTCAGATGGTAGGAAAGATTACGGCAGCATCAGAAAAGCAGGCCAATGCAGTTGAACAGATGTCCGGTGTGGCAGAAAATATTTCAAACATAGTAATTACTAATGCGGCAACGTCAGAAGAAAGTGCAGCGGCCAGTTCAGAGCTTACTCAACAGGCGGAGAGGCTGAAAGAACTGATTGGACAATTTAAAATTGAACTATGGAATTGCAGATATATCTTGTCTGCACAAACATGACTCAAAGTGAGAGTAGAAGAATTACCAAAACAAAAAGCACTCTGGAGTTTTATACTTCAGAGTGCTTTTTACTCATTTCGATACCAACCTTTCAAAGTGATATATTCTGATTTGTTTCCGATTCCAGCATTTTCCGATACTGCTCTGGTGTCATATGCTCCTTCTTCTTAAACACCCGGAAAAAGTATTTTACATTGTCGTACCCCACACTTTTAGCAATCTGATACATTTTCTTATCCGTATGAGAAAGGAGATGTTTTGCCTTTTCCAGCCGAATCTGATTCAGATAATTTACAAATGTATCACCGGTTTTTTCCTTGAAAAGATGGCTGCAATAGCTGCGGTTCATATAAAACAAGGAAGATAAAAATTCAATGGTGAGATTATTACGGTAATGTCGTTCCATATAAATCTTCATTTTCTCAATCGTATCATCGTTAGAATAAACACTGTACTCCTTTAGCATATTAGCAATATTGAGGAAAAACTGGACATAATGCTGCTTTAATTCGGCAAGAGAAAACATGCTGTTTAATATGTTCTGCATACTGCTACTGGCCGTATCGGGATTAACTTGTTCAAAGTATTCCCGCATCATATGCCGGGCCTGGTCGGAAAGCCAGAAGCAGAAGACCTTTATATCATAAATGGTATGATGCTTCAAGCTACCAAGCAAATCAAATAATTCATCTAATAACCGTTTTGTTTCTTCCGTCATACCAGCCTCGAGTCGGAACAAAAATTCCTCACACTGTTCCCAGATAATCGGCAGTGATTCTTGGGGATTTCCAGAATAGAAGTAAAAATTATTTTCACTGGTCTGTAATTTGGAATTCAGCGCACTAACGGTTTCAATAAAAGCATCGTGAAGCTGAAGGAGGGAATCATGAGGGTGACTGATACCATAGGAGACATTTTGACCAACATTCTGAAACATCCGGGACAGACTACGGATAATTTGCCGGCATAATTCTTCAGGGCTTAAAGCCGCATGCTCTGGAATAAATAAAACAAAAAAGCCCAGATTTTGATGATGAATATGTTGTAGAAAAATTGCCAGGTCACCAAATCCATTTTCTGAAAGAAATTGCTGCAGCATGGCTTCATCTAACGCTTGGTTAGAGTGAAGAGTCATTAAAACCAGATCATGAGTATTGCTGATAAAATTAAGGTTCTTCGAGGTAATGGTAACCTCCGAAGTATGATAACCCAAAATTATATTTTTCAGCATTTGAATATCATACTCATACTGTGCTGTTTCTTTCTTTTCTTCACTGGAAATCAACTGGCTTTCCAGACGATTCTTGCTTTCAATCTGCTCCATGGCAGCGATAACAGAGGCCTGAACATCTTCTTTGCTGAAGGGCTTTAATATGTAATCCACAGCCTTGGCGGTAATGGCATGCTTCATATATTCAAAGTCCTTAAAACCACTGATAACGATGATTCGTTTCTCAGGATACTTTTCCGTTAAAAGCGGGAGCAGCTGGGTACCGTCTAATATAGGCATATTCATATCAGTAATAATAATATCCGGATTCAATTCTTCGGTCTTTTTTAAAGCATCCGAGCCATTTTCGGCCTCTCCGATGCAGCATAAACGATCCTTTAAAGGCTCAAGCTTTTTTATGGTTCCTTTTCGTATTAGTGGCTCATCATCTACTATGAGGTATGTAAACATAATGTT
>JAVBLX010000084.1:0-29898 GCA_031553075.1 Acetivibrio sp. | reverse complement strand
GGGCGATTGGTGCACGGATGCACCATGGAGCCCGGCCCGTAACCAGCCACTGTCTAGCTGCTTTGCCCTAGACCTTCTTGCCCTGCGAAGGTGGATTTTTTTCCATCCCATCCCCCACGTTCCCGCCGAACCTTTCCTGGGTTGCGTCCGGTTTTCCCAACCTAGTTCAATACTAACTCCCAATATCGTTGTTTCAGGTAGAGGGAATAGTGACATCTGTAATATACTCCTTTACATCCTTTTTAAAAGCCTCCCACTTTTCCGGGTGCTCTACAAAATCCTTTGGGCAGTTCTTTCCTGTCACATCATAGTGCCTTAATATACCATCCTCTTGGAATTCAAATTCTCCCATTAGCCAGGCAGTAAGCGCTATCAAAGACTTATAGGTCGCACCTTCAAGTACTCCGTCTTTTTTAGGATGGCAGCATTCAATGGAAATGGTATCTTCATTTCGTTCATTGGAAGCATATGCGATTTCATCCAGAGGAATACACGCAATAATGGTTCCGTCCAGACCAATAATAAAATGACTGCTCACTTTGGTTTTTTTACTTTCTTTAAGGTTCTCAAAATAATTTCGGTTTTCCCACCCTGTAGTGTTAGGATTGGCTGTATAATGAACTACTACACCATTTAATTTTTCCAGAGGCTCCTCAGGTCGGGAGTACTCATTTGGCGTAAGTAATGCCTCTACAATTTCCGGACGTGGTACTTTCTTAACCTCCTCCACCACCGCCACTGGCTCTGGATGGAGAAGGGTGTGAATTTTTCCTATGAAAATGCAAATCAAAGTAAGCACTGCCACCCCTATCAGGGTGACAATGCTTAATCGAATTCCGGCACGTATGATTTTTTTCTGCTTATTACGCTTTTTCCACTCACTTCTGGTAAGTCTTTTTCTCATAGTATCCTGCTTTTACACACATTTTCTTATTGATCTACACTGTAGTTCGGGTGCTTCCAAAAGAAGCCCCGCCTTTTACACTTCTTATTGGTCTACACTATAGTTCGGATGCTTCCAAAAGAAGCCCCGTTTTTACACTTCTTATTGGTCTACACTATAGTTCGGGGCTTCTTTGGTTATATGGATGTCATGTGGATGACTTTCCTTCAAAGATGCGGCTGATATCTTAACAAATTTTCCGCCCTGTTTTAATGCTTCAATATCTTTGGTCCCACAGTAACCCATTCCGGAACGAAGTCCGCCTACTAACTGGAATATGGTATCTTCTACGGTTCCTTTATATGCTACACGTCCTTCTACGCCTTCTGGAACTAACTTCTTGGCGTCAGACTGGAAGTAACGATCCTTGCTTCCGTTTTCCATCGCCGCAATGGAACCCATTCCACGATAAACTTTATATTTTCTTCCCTGGAATAATTCAAAGCTTCCTGGGCTTTCGTCACATCCGGCAAGCATACTTCCCATCATGCAAACGCTGGCTCCGGCAGCGATGGCCTTGGTCATATCTCCGGAATATTTAATACCACCATCGGCAATGATTGGAATATTGTACTCTTTTGCCACTTCATAGCAATCCATAATTGCACTGACCTGAGGCACACCAATGCCGGCAACCACACGGGTTGTACAGATAGAGCCTGGTCCAATACCAACCTTAATCGCATCGGCACCTGCCTTGATTAAATCCTTCGTTGCTGCTCCAGTTGCTACATTTCCTGCAACGATTGACAGGTTTGGATATTTTTCTTTTATCATTTTAACACAGTTAATTACATTCTCTGAGTGTCCGTGAGCAGAATCAAGTACTACCACATCTACTTTTGCTTCTACCAGTGCGTCCACCCGGTCTAATACATTGGCAGTAATTCCGACTCCAGCACCACATAAAAGTCTTCCCTGGGAATCCTTTGCTGATAATGGGTATTTAATTTGTTTTTCAATGTCTTTTATGGTAATGAGGCCCTTCAGATTACCAGCGTCATCTACTAAAGGAAGCTTTTCTTTTCTGGCACTTGCCAAAATCTTCTTTGCCTCTTCCAGGGTAATACCTTCTTTAGCAGTAATTAATCCTTCACTGGTCATGGACTCTTTGATTTTTTTTGAAAAATCTGTTTCGAATTTGAGATCACGGTTGGTAATGATACCAACTAGTTTTTTGCCTTCCGTAATAGGAACACCAGAAATGCGGAATTTTGCCATCAGATTGTTAGCATCTTCCAATGTATGCTCTGCTGTTAATGAAAATGGATCTGTAATAACTCCGTTTTCAGAACGCTTTACTTTGTCAACTTCATCAGCCTGCTCTTCAATTGACATATTCTTATGAATAATACCAATTCCGCCCTGTCTTGCCATGGCAATCGCCATTCTGTGTTCTGTTACCGTGTCCATTCCGGCACTCATCATCGGAATATTAAGTTTAACGGTTTTTGTTAAGTATGTAGATAAGTCAACCTGATTTGGAATTACCTGTGAATATGCTGGTACCAATAACACGTCGTCAAATGTAATTCCCTCGCCAATAATTGTTCCCATTATTACTTGTCCATCCTTTCCCATGTGAAAAATAATTATTTCGATAGTGTTAATTTAGTAGTATAGTCAATCTCTCTCTGGTTGTCAAATAATTTTTACCAGTTTGTTTTTAAAAATTACCAATTTGTTTTTAAAACTTTTCTTGGGGACTTCATTCTCATCGCTTCTACCATTTTAGCAGAAGGGTCAAATAATATTTTCATATTCTGGTCCTTTACTTTGCCAATGATGGCATAGGTATTTCCTTCTGGCGTTCTGGAAGAAAAATCCATTACTTTTAAATTCTGATAGCCGGAAAGCTCTGAAGCCTTTACTGGTCCGATAATTTCAATATCATCCATATCAATTTTTATGATGTTCTTTCGACGGTTCCCACCCATAATTTTGTCAAAGTCAATTTGTCCATCGCAAAAAATATATTCATATTCCACATTTAATCTGGGATATATAAATACAACAGCGATAATTCCTGCGATTCCAACCAAACTAAAAAGAATCTGACCAGAAAAAAGAACACCGTACAGACCAAATACTCCCAAAAGAATTATGCCTGTTTTCTTTGCCATATCGGCTGCATTGGTCTTAGGCTTGCAGCCTGCTTCTGCATATAACTGTTCCATATAATTACCCTCCTGTTTACCTTGATAAATTGCCAAAGCAATCTGCCTATTTCCGCAATTATACACTGTTTTGAAAAAAAAAGGAAGAGCAAAGCTTTACTCTTCCTTTTATTCTATCATATTTCCAATTTTTTTATACTTTTACCGATGAATTTGGTAAAAATACATTATGGATCAAATTACATCATTCCCATGCCTGGACCGCCTGCTGGCATAGGTGGCATCGCCTCTTTGATATTGGCAACAACGGATTCGGTTGTGAGTAAAGTAGAAGCTACGCTGGTTGCATTCTGAAGTGCACTTCTGGTAACCTTGGCAGGGTCAAGAATACCTGCGCTTACCATATCTACATACTCTTCTTTTAATGCGTCAAATCCGGTTCCAGGATTTGCTTCTCTTACTTTATTTACAATAACAGAACCTTCTAATCCCGCATTGGATGCAATGATGAACAATGGAGCATCCAGTGCTTTTAAGATAATGCCGGCACCAGTCTTTTCATCACCTTCCAGGGCGTTAAATAAGTCCTGAACCTTCTTTGCTGCGTGAATATAGGCAGAACCACCACCTGCGATGATACCTTCTTCGACGGCTGCTCTGGTTGCTGCAAGTGCATCTTCCATACGAAGCTTGCTTTCCTGCATTTCGGTTTCGGTTGCAGCTCCAACACGAATAACCGCTACACCGCCTGCCAGTTTAGCAAGTCTTTCCTGCAATTTTTCCCGGTCAAATTCAGATGAGGTTTCTTCGATCTGATTCTTAATCTGAGCCACTCTTGCATCGATTGCATCTTTGGCACCTTCACCGTCAACGATAATTGTATTTTCTTTCTGTACCTTGACGGATTTTGCACGTCCACACTGATCCAGGGTAGCTTCTTTTAAATCCAGCCCCAGTTCTTCGGAAATCACCTGTCCACCAGTTAAAATGGCGATGTCTTCCAACATTGCTTTTCTTCTGTCGCCATATCCAGGTGCTTTTACCGCCACTACATTGAAGGTTCCACGTAATTTATTGAGTACTAAAGTTGTTAAAGCTTCGCCTTCAACATCTTCAGCAATAATTAAAAGTCTTGCTCCGGACTGCACAACCTGCTCTAACACAGGAAGAATTTCCTGAATGTTGGAAATTTTCTTGTCTGTAATTAAGATATATGGATTGTCTAAGTTTGCTTCCATCTTATCCATATCAGTTGCCATATAAGCGGAAACATATCCACGATCAAACTGCATACCTTCTACTAAATCCAATTCTGTCATCATGGTTTTGGATTCTTCAATGGTAATAACACCATCATTGGACACTTTTTCCATTGCATCTGCTACCATTTCTCCAACGGTGTCATCTCCTGCGGAAATCGCTGCTACTCTTGCAATCTGCTCTTTTCCGGTTACCTTTGAACTCATCTCTGCAATTGCTTCTACGGCAAGATCAGTTGCTTTTTTCATACCTTTTCTCAAGATAATTGGGTTTGCTCCTGCTGCCAGGTTCTTGATTCCTTCATGAATCATTGCCTGTGCCAATACGGTCGCAGTTGTGGTTCCATCACCAGCTACGTCGTTGGTCTTAGTTGCTACTTCTTTTACCAGCTGAGCACCCATATTTTCAAATGCATCTTCCAGTTCGATTTCTTTTGCAATTGTAACACCATCATTGGTAATGAGGGGTGAACCAAAGGATTTGTCCAAAACAACATTTCTTCCTTTTGGTCCCAATGTAACTTTTACGGTATCGGCTAATTTATTTACACCAGCTTCTAAAGCAACTCTGGCTTCTGCGCCATATTTAATTTCTTTTGCCATCTTTTTATTCCTCCTGATTTTTTTCAATTTATATTTAAGTGCCGTGGTTTCACTTGCTTGCAAAGGTGAAACCATAAATGCCAAGAGCGAAAAATGCTTTTTCTTTCACTCTTTAAACTACTATTTGCTTATGAATTTCTTGTGAATATTCCTGGCAGATATATGTGCTACATAATTAGTCTGCTACAACTGCTACAATATCATTCTGTCTTACTACAATGAATTCTTCGCCATCTAATTTTACTTCTGTACCGGCATATTTGGAATAAATTACTTTATCGCCAACCTTTACCTGCATTACTACTTCTTTTCCATCCACAACTCCGCCTGGTCCTACTGCAATAACTTCTGCCTGCTGTGGTTTTTCCTGTGCCTGACCTGGTAAAACGATTCCTGATTTTGTAGTTTCTTCTGCCTCTAATTGTTTTAAAACAACTTTGTCGCCTAATGGTACTAATTTCATTCTATATTCCTCCTATATATTTTGTTTTATTAGCACTCCTTCTGATTGAGTGCTAAGAGATAAGGATATATTAGATAATTTATGCTATAAAATCAAATTTAATATTCGCGTATATTCTTTACTATTCCCATTCTTATTCTTTTTTTCTCTTGTTTTCTCACTTTTTCTTATTTTTACCATGAAAAAATGGCAAATTTACAATGCTTTTCTATTTCAAATCTGTTTTAAATCCGTCTACTTATTTTCACTTTGATTCACTTGCTTTTTACCCTCATATCTGTTACATTCATTATGTAGAATATAAAATTTTTCAATAAAGAGAGGTAAATGAATGAGCACAGATAAGGATTTAGAAAACAATTGGGCAATGGGCCAGCCAGAAGAAGAGGAATTTGACACCATGACTTTAACCTTAGATGATGACAGTGAAGTAGAATGCCTTGTCCTTACTACTTTAGAAGTGGACAGCAAAACTTACATTGCATTACTTCCAGTGGAAAATGCCGACACAGATGAAGACGAGGGCGAAGTATTCCTTTATCAGTTTGTACAAAATGGTGAAGAAGACGTTGAATTAATTAACATTGAAAGCGATGAAGAATTTGAACGGGTATCAGAAGCTTTTGATGAATACATGGATTCCCTTGAATTTGATGAAGTATTTGGAGAAGACGAGTAAATCAATAAAATAAACTGCTTAAAAAGAACCTCAAATGTACTGCTGGTACCTTTGAGGTTCTTCTCTGTTTTCTTTTACATTTTACATCAGCGGTGCAAACAGCTTTATAACTGGTCCAAGTAATTTAATACGAACAAATTTGGTTTTGCACCACTCTATAGTGATTTCTTCGCTTACGGATAATACTTCTTCCATATCCTTTTTCAACACTGGGTTCACATTTGTGTCATACAAAAAGACACCGCATTCAAAATGGTGATAAAGACTACGATAATCCATATTAATCGTACCTACTACTGCCACCTTATCATCACTCAAAAAGCATTTTGCATGGAGAAAGCCTGGCGAATATTGGAAAATCTTCACTCCAGCTTCGATGAGTACCTGGTAGTGTGACTGGGTCAGCCAGTAGACCGTTTTTTTATCTGGAATTCCAGGGGTTACAATCCGTACGTCAATGCCACGCTTTGCCGCCAAAGTAAGACAGGTGATTGTTTCATTATCTACAATCAGGTATGGTGTATAGATATAGACATATTCTCTGGCACTATTGATAATATTAAGATATACATTTTCCCCCACGACTTCTTTATCCAACGGAACATCTCCATAGGGCTGCACGTATCCATTCTGAAAACTGTCTTTGGGAAACTCGTACTTATATTTTAATATTTCGATATCCGTAAACTTTGATATATTCCACATTTCCAGAAACATGCGGGTAAAGCTCCAGACAGCATCTCCTTCCAGACGGACGCCGGTATCCTTCCAATGACCAAAGCGTTCGGCTTTATTGATATACTCATCGGCCAGATTGATTCCACCGGTATAGGCTACCTTCCCATCAATAACCGTAATTTTACGATGATCTCGATTGTTTAGTATAATGCTCAAAAACGGTACCAGGGGATTAAAGGACCGGCTTTGAATTCCTTCCTTGCACAGCCTTTTATAATATTTGCCAGGAAGAACCATGAGAGAACCAAAGTCATCGTATAAAAAACGCACTTCCACTCCCATGGCAGCTTTTTGCTTAAGTATTTCATGAATCTCATTCCACATGATTCCTTCTTCCACAATGAAATACTCCATGAAGATAAAATGCTCTGCCGCTTCTAAATCTTTCTTTAATGCTTCCCAATAATCTTCCCCAATTTTATAGTAATCCGTTTTTGTATTTTCCCAGACAGGAGCTTTCGCATAGTCACACAGATACTGACATTGGTTGGCTACACCCTTGTCTTTCACTTTAAGCTGATCCATAATCTCCTTGGACTGGATAGGAATTTCCCCACATAGTACCTCCATTTTTTCCATGTTTTTCAAAAACCTTCGAGGCATCTTAACATGACCAAATAGAACATACATAATTCCTCCGAAAAGAGGAAAAAGGAAAATCGGAACAATCCATGCGATTTTTATGTTGGGATTGGCGGGGGTTGCAACAATATAAAACACGACCAGTAAGCTCAGTATGGATAATGCCAGGGATATATATGCATAATAATTGCTTAGCTTAACCAGTTCAAATACAAAAAATGCAATCTGGAGCAAAATAAGCAACCCCGTTATCACTGCCCGGCTTAATAATGTCTCAAATACTTTTTTCATTTAAACTTTTCCCTTTTTTCATAACTTTCTTTATATTCAGCTCTGCATCCAGAATTACCAGGTCGGCATATTTACCCGGACGGATGCTGCCGTACTGACCAAAGATTCCAATGGATTTCGCCGGATTCTCTGTACAGCATTTCACCGCATCTTCCAGTGAAATCTCTGCCTGATTTACTGCATACTTCATACAATGGAACAGATTGGTCGCCGAGCCTGCTATCGCACCATCTACTACCAAGGTTGCCAGATTACCTCTTACCTTTACAGCCTGACCTCCCAGAGAATATTCTCCATCTTCCATCCCAGTAGCCATCATACTATCGCTGACAAATATAATTCTCTCGTTTCCAAACATCCGAAAAGTATTTCGAATGACTGCCGGATGCACATGTACTCCATCACAAATCAACTCTACCATACAACTGGAATCCGTTGCTGCTCCGATAACACCAGGAGCCCTGTGGGTATAAGCTGGCATAGCATTGTACAAATGGGTCACCTGAGCTGCACCTCTTTGAAACGCATCCAGTGCCGTATCATAATTAGCAGATGTATGGGCAATCGAAATATTCACCTCATTTTTTAATTGGTCAATAAAGTCTTTGGCTCCCACTTCCTCTGGTGCCAGGGCAACCAGCTTCACCATGCCTTTGGCGGCTTCATTCAGTCGATGGAACATGTCCACATCTGGGGCTTTAATATAGGCCGGATTCTGGGCACCTTTCTTTTCCATAGAAATGAAAGGACCTTCCATATTAATCCCGATGAGTTCAGCGCCTTTCTTTCCTTCATAGGTTCCTGCTGCTTTACAGATTGTGGTAAGCGCCTCCTCTGAAAGAGTCATGGTGGCAGGGCAAATGGTTGTAACGCCATTGCTTATCTGGTACTCTGCCATTTTTTCAATTGCTTCATGGGTTCCATCGCAAAAGTCATATCCTACACAGCCATGAAAATGCACATCGATTAACCCAGGGATAACCAAAAGGCCCTGTGCATCTATCTCACAGTCATCTCCCACCGGTGCTTTTTCAACCAGCTTTTCTCCATCTATATAAATATCACGCTCTTCAAACTTTCCATTCTCTCCATAAACTCTGGCATTTTTTATAATCATCTCTCGCTCCTGTCTGCGCATTTTGGCGCTCATACAAATTGGGGATTTACCCTTTCTCCTTCTTCCAAGGGTGAGTTTTAGAAATTCTTAGGCAATGTTTTTGCTGCCTTAGTTTTCTCTTACACTTTACTCATTATAACATGCACTTGATAAAACTATAATTACTTTTTTTGTTATTTTTTGTTTTTTATTAAAATATCTATAGCCTTTACAGGATTCTTTCGTGTATAATACACTATAACAAAGTAATCCTAATTTTCCATAAAGGGGGACTTCGATCTATGAAGTTAGTGTACATTATTGTCCATGATGTGGATGGAGAGTTTCTTACCGAAGAACTAAATCAGGCTGATTTCAGTGTAACCAAGTTAGCCACCACCGGTGGTTTCCTAAAAAAAGGAAACACCACTCTTTTAGTCGGAACCGATGATGATAAGGTTGAACAGGTGATTGATATTGTCAAGGAAAAGTGTGGCTCCCGACAGAGAATCCAGCATAATGCTCCTTATCCCATGTCAGGAGCACCAGGGATGTTTCCTCAAGGCTCTGTCCCTGTCTCCGTTGAAGTGGGGGGCGCCACTATCTTTGTAACCAACGTGGAACAGTTTGTCAAAATATAAGTTATCTTAAGATTCTTGCTTCCATAGCAGATACATCTCCGTCCATAATGACATAGGTTGCTTCCATCTCCTCTGTCCATTCTGGCGAGATGTTGCTGTGGATGTAAAGGCAATCCATCCCCACAGCTTTTGCCGTTCCCACATCACAGCTGCCATCATTTCCAATCATAATTGATGCTTCAGTTGACAGGTTATACCGTGCCAGTAAGGCCTTCATAAATGCCGATGCTGGCTTTTTTATACCATGGTCCGAGGAATAGAAAATCCCGTCAAAATATGGGATAATCCCCAACTGCTCCATTTCTGGCTGGGTAAAAAGGCGTTGCGCATTGGACAAAAGGTATATCCTTTTTCCTTTTTTCTTCAGATTGGAAAGCAGTTCTTCTACTCCTGGGTAAAGTCTGACATACTCTCTGGAAAGGACCCGGAAGGTGTAACACAGATTTTCTATGCTTTCTCGATTGACTTCTACTTCTACTTCTCGAAAAATACATTCCCATACCTTTTCAATGGAAATCTCCCCATGCACATGCTCTAAATTTTCTTCCAGGCTATTTAAATGGTATTTGTAGATTTTTTTCAATTTCTTCCAATCATAAAACACATGATAGCAGGCTAGTAAATCCGCCATTTTTTTCCATAGATAAGGCTTTTCCTCATTGGTGCGAATATCTACCAGTGTTCCATATAAATCGAAAATATAATTCTGATACATTTATACATCCACCTGTACGTTGCGACGTACTCTTCATTTTGTTAAACACGCATTTTTGTCCAACATTTTCTCCCACTCTCTTTCTATTTTATTTTGCCACAAAAAAACAGAAACAGCAACCATTCGTTGCTGTTTCTGTTTTTTGTGTTTGTTTATTATTTCATATGTTCCGAAATGGCATCCCTTAAGAATACGGCACAACCGCTTACGTTCTTGTCATAGTAGGCGGTAAAACGTTCATCGTCTACATACATCTGACCAAGTCCTTTGTGTGCTTCTACGGAATAGGAAGGCCAGGTGAATCCAAGCCACTCTTTGTGAAGTGCTGCAATGGCAAGCCCTTCTTCCCCTTTTGGGTCTAGATGATTATTTACGGCTTCTTCCAGCCTTGTACTGATTTCGGCAGCCAGGTCCTGAAGCTTTTGATATTCCTCTGGGGAAAGGTTCATCATTTTTGCATTGCTCTCATCCACTGTCTTATCTCCATATTTTTCCCGTATTTCTTTTCCATACTTCTCTTCGTTTTCTTTTACTAAATCTTTCTTAAAGCCTTCAAATTTTTCTTTATTTGACATTTTAATTTCTCCTTTTTCACTTTGAATTGTTTTTTCTACGTTGTGAATCAAGAGGTTGAGTTGCATTCTTTTTTGCTCCAAAACTCCCAGATGGCTATGAAGTGCTTCTAATCGGTTGAAGGAATCGTCTTTCATAATGCTGGAAATATTAGACAGTTCAAAACCAAGCTCTTTGAAAAACAAAATCTGCTGAAGTGCGTCCACTTCTTTTTCCCCATATATCCGATAGCCTGAACTGTTAATACGAACCGGAGAAAGTAGCCCAATTTCATCATAATAGCGCAAAGTCCTTGTACTGACACCTGCCAGTTTTGCAAGCTTTTGAATCGTGTATTCCATCGTTAACTCCCTCTGACGTTTCTTTGTTTTATTTGGTGTAAAAGTGGGTTCCTTTCACTCGTTCACCTCTTGATAAATCAGATTATAAACCTTTACGTTGCGTTAAGGTCAAGAGTTTTTTTAATTTTTTACTTTTTTTATTTTTTATAAAGGAAAATATTTTCAAACCATCAGCAAACAATCATATTTTCATTTGTTTTAAGCCATTTAAACGATCTTAATCAAGTATCCTTTTACCCTGAGAGCATCCTCTATCTCATCTAAAACTTCATTACTGTCTGCAAGTACTGTGTGTGAATGGACATCTCCCCCCAGAGCTTTCAGCGGAATCGCCTGGGATTCTTCCACCCGTTTCACAAAATGCTCTACATCCCTTCTAGATGCCAGGCTCAAATCCGCCTGAATTACCCCATATACATCATGATCTACCATAACATTTTTTACAAATCCACCACTATCTACTATAATATTTAGTTCATCCCGTATTTCATCGGTTGTGTGAGACACCTGAAAAATCCGGCTGACTGATTCGAATCCCATGGGATATATCAGATAGCCACGGTTGGTGGATAATATCATTTTGTCAGAAGCCCGCAAAAGCGCAATGTCTTGTACGATTACCTGGCGACTAACCCCCAGCATGGCTGCCAATTTATCACCAGAAACTGGTCCGTTGGCTCCAATTAATATATTTAAAAGTTCTTTTCTTCTTCCTTCTCCGTCCATTTCCCATTCCCCTTTTTTCTTTTACGACATTACTGACCAGATATTATTCCGTTTTGATGCCTTAATTGCTTTTATTATAGACAAACATGGCTTATAATACAACCAAAATTCCTATGGGATGTATAGTTTATTCGCTGTTTTCACATAATATAGTTGAAATATCTGGAAAGGACTGATTATTATGGATAATAAAGAAAAGGAACTGGAAGAACAGAAAAAAATCATTTCAGATGGAATTGAGCATTCCTTTAATGCCGCATCTACCGGAGATTGCACCGGTCTGATTCCATCTGGAAATGTGGACGGAGCAGAGTTGGAATCTTATCGGGAGCTTTATGATTTTCTTGTCCCGGAATTCGCCAACGAAAAAAAAGAAAAATAAAACTTATAAAAGGGTGCTTATCGGTTTAGAACCACAGACATGTTAATGCCAATTTCATTTTAAGTATTCATCCACAGTGATAATTTGGGTATGAATGGTTGAAAAGCCTTCGGCAATTTTTAAAATCATGTCTTCAAATTCCTTGGTCTGACCTGATATAGCATCCTTTACATAAAGAACTTTTGCACCAGCATCAATAAGGCTTTCCAAAGTTGCCAAAATGCAACACTCGGCCACTACACCGGTAAGCAGTACTCTGTCCGCTTCCTGGACTGCCTGGACTACTTCCTCAATACTATAGGAAGAATATGTCGATTTTGAATAGACCGGGTATTTCCCCATATAGGGATTAAACAGTTCCATAATTTCGCACTGATATTCATTCTGATTTATTGCAGCATATTCTTTATTATAGTCCTTCCAGGTTCCATTTGGATTATCCGGTGCATCAAATCGTGTAAAAATCACCTGATGAGGTTTTTGAGAATTAATAAGTTCACAAATTTTTTTACCAATAGTTTCCGGGTTGCGGCAAGCCCAAGTTTCTCCTGTTTTATATGCATTTTGCATATCAGTTATAAGTAATAAGTCATTCATTTTTTCACGTTTGACTCCCATCTGCGCACGATTGCGTATTACTTAGTCTTCCTTTTTAAGTCTGCATTTATTCATTTCTCTATATCAAAAAAGTGTAAAGCCTTAATAACTCAATAGACCTTACACCTTAATATTTTATAAAATTAAATAAACTATGAAATCAGTTGAAATTTAATACTATGTTCCCGCACTACCTCTTTCAACAGTTTTACATCTGTTTTCAGTTGCTCCACATCTTCTGTTGTTTGGCTATAACGTTTTGCAGCCGGCAAGAGGTTCTCCGTCAACAAGTTCAGCTGAGGTTTGATATTGTTTTCGATATCAAATCTAACAAAATGAAAATCCTGTTTCAGTTCTTGCCTTACGTCCGTTAATTCCTGTCTTACGTCAGTTAATTCCTGTCTTACGTCTTGGATATCCTGTTTCAGTTCCTGTCTTACATCAGTGAGTTCCTGTCTTACGTCTTGAATATCCTGTTTCAGTTCCTGCCTTACGTCTTGGATATCTTGTTTCAGCTCTTTCTTTAGCTCCCGGAAATCCTTTTTTAATTCCTGATGTATTTCAACTTTAAAACTGCCCATCTTGGTGTCTAATAAATCTGATATTGCCAATAACATTTCATTATCAACCATGCTACTCCCCACTTTCTATATGTATCGTATTATATCATAGGTAAGGTGTAAAGTCTATTCAATTATCAAGGGGCTATTCTGCTTAATTGTCAAAAAAATAAGGTTAGCGGCGACTTTTTGCCATTTGATTTGACTATTTTGATAAAACGCTTAGAATATAGATAACAAAGATTAATTGTTATTCATTATAAAACATCCAAATCATTTCGTCAACCGAAAAGAGCTAAATGATTGACACAGAAAAGGGATAAATTATTTTAATAAAGAAGCACAATTATTTTATAATAAAAAAAGAAACCTTGATATAAAGTTTCTCTTCAAACAGGGGTGGAAGGAATCGAACCCTCCTCTGTGGTTTTGGAGACCATCATTCTACCGATGAACTACACCCCTATATTCATTTTACACAGGCTCTTATTTCAACACTGCTTGACCATTATATTATAGAAAGTTATGAATGTCAAGCAGTGTTCTAAAATCTTTTATTAAACCATAATTAAACTTTTGGCAACTTAGGGATTTTATCTGCCGCCCATATGTCCGCCCATGGTATTCAGTCCAGTGGTTTCACCACCAGATAGGCTCACCGTTTCATTTCCTGCCGTAATAGTATAGTTTTCGCCTGAATGAATCCGTTCTCCTGAGATCAATACCATGGAGAAGTCTTTCTCTGGTACATAAGAATAAATTTCTTTTCCTGTACTGTCCGTCACACTGACTTTTGTTCCTCCTGAAACTTTACTGGTAAATCCTGCCGCAATGGCTGCCTGAGTGGAGGTATCGGAAGTGGTTTGGGCCATCCCTGAACTCCCTGCGACTAAAAGGGTCCCATCGTTTACATCAAGGGTGCCATTATAGTCTAATGCTGCATTACCGTCATCCGTTGGTCCGTATACAGTAACCATACCACCATTCATGACAATATCTCCGTTGGAATCCAAGCCATCACCATTAGCGTTAACGTCTATAACTCCTCCATTAATCGTCAGGGTTGCATTCTCAATTGCCGCAAATTCATCCTTTCCCCAGCCGTTACTTTCCGTCGAGGTATCATTTCCACCAGCAATATTAACGCCGTCATCACTTGCTGCTACAGTAATCGTCCCACCGTTGATTGCAATATTATGTGATTCCAGCCCTTCATAGGATTTAACAATGGTTACCTCTCCATCATTAATAGTTAGGAGCGTATCACTATGAATGCCATCATCTCCTGCCTCTATTGTAAATACTCCAGCTTCAATCACTATAGCCTGATTACTATGAATGCTGTCATCGGCACTGTCAATGGCGAAAGTTCCACCAAAAATGCCAATATTATAGCTTGCTTTTAAAGCCTTGGCACTAATGGATTCCGTTCCATCCAACTTTATTTTTTCGCTAAAGCCACCATCAGCGCTTTTTTCTGTAACATTTTTACTTCCACCGCCACTCAATATGGTGAAAGTTCCATCATTAATATTCAAAAAAGTTTCTGCCTGAAGGCCATCTGCGCCTGATGTGATATCAAAGGTTCCGCCATCAATTACAACATACCCCTTTTCAGCCTCCTCAGCATTCGTAGACTTTATGCCATCGCCTCCTGCTTCAATGGTTATGACTCCGTTACGAATTTCTACTGAATCTTTTCCCACAATGCCATCATCTTTTGCTGAAATGGATATGGTTCCATCAATAATCTGTAAATCATCCTTACTGGTAATACCATCTTTGCAATTACCAAATACAGAGAGACTGCCATTTCCATTTATAATTAAATCATCTTTACTGAAAATAACGGCTGATGGCTCATCTTCTCCTTCTGTAAACACATAATTTCCACTATCCCTAACCACATTTTCTGTCCCATCTGCCAGGGTCATGTAAATATTCTTTGCACTATAAGCCACAATAGGAGCACCGGTTGAGCAGGTGATGTCCACTCCATTAAGCACCAATTGAACATTTTCATCTTCTGTCAGGTTGACCATAATCTGTCCGTCCGCAAGAGTTCCACTGATTACATAGGTTCCCCCCTTGATTATCGTAACAGTAGTGTCCTCCACCTCCATGCCATCTCCTTCTACCTCAATAGCTGTTTCACTTAGACTTATATGGCTGGCTGTGCTATCATCCCATTCTGCTGCAATCGCCTTGTCCGAATAATCACCAGTCCTCTGTGTAATCTCGGTGGAAATCTCCAGAACCGTTTCATCACCTTCACTTGTTTGATTGTTTTCTACCTGGGCATCAATCGTTCCCCCATTACTATTTCCTAAAGTACCTGGTGTCTGGCAGGCTGTTAAAGCAGCACATAGAACCAGACATCCAACCAGTTTTAATTTTCTCATAAAATTCCTGCCTTTCTTATAATTCATCTTTGCTTGCAGGACGTCCACAAACAATTGTCAAATTTCCATTTCTGCAACGCAGCTCATCAATAAACTTCTTTTCTTCTTTTTCGTCGTTAAGCTGTATCTGATAACGAAGCTCATACATACTTCCCATATTAGTTGTTTTGACTTTATTTAAAGTTGCTTTTTTCGTAAACCGCTCAAAAATATCATCAAAAATATTTGTATAATCCAGATTTTCCGGGATGGTAACCTTTAGTTCCTTCTGGCTTCCCTTTTGTTCTCCAAATGAAGATTTTGAAAGCAAGATCATTCCCAAGCCCACTAAAATTGTGATAGCCACGGCATAGGTAAGGTATCCCATCCCTGTCGCCAATCCAATTACCATTGCAAAAAAGATACCACTGATTTCTCTGGAGCTTCCTGGGATGGAGCGAAACCGCACTAGGCTGAATGCACCCATAACAGCAACACTTGTACCCAAATTTCCATTTACCAGCATGATTACAGTTTGAACCAGGGCTGGCAGAAGTACTAAAGTAACAATGAAATTCTTAGAATAATTTCCCTGAAGCATATAAACAACAGCAACTACTAGCCCTAAGGCCAACGATACTACCGTACACAAAATTGCACTTTCCATAGATAATGACCCGGTGATGGTCTCGATTACGCTGTTAAACATATTCTTTCTTTCCCTTCTTTTGTAAGCTTTTCTTTGTAAATAGTTCCATATTTTGAAAATGAGGTAGGGTAAAGCTTCAGATCATTAAAAATTTCTGTCATCCAAAGAGGATAAGCTCCTCCCACTTTTACTTCCATTAAAATACTGTCTGCATCCAAGAGTCGTTCTCCTATATCACCTTTTTCTAAATCCAAATCCCATTCACGACTACGGATGTTCTGATCAAAGGTAATTCGAATCCGGTCATCCTCCCGACCAAACATGGCAATCCGGTCATAAGCAATATACATCTTCTTAGTAGGATGATAATGTTCTATAAAATAGTCTATTTCCTGAAGAATTTGACTTTCTTTTTGAGGTTTTATCCCATGCTCCAAATAATTTCTTGCTTCTTTTAACGAAAGACCGATTCTTCGTTTATAAACAACACCATCGTATTTTTTCTTGATTTCCAAATAAGTTTTATCATTTTCGCCTGGTATGCCATAGCTTCGCAGTCTGAGTTTTTCTTTGTACTTCGGTTTTTCGATAGAGGTTCGAATCAATTCGTAATCCTCTGTGTCATAATATATATTGCAAATAGTATGTAATCCAAAAGCATCGGCTTCCATATAGTCTTCCATTCTTTCTCTGAGCTGCATATATTGTCTTTTACTGAGCATATATTTCTTTTCTATCCGTTGAAAGGTATCGTTACTCTTTATCTGCTTTGACATTACTATCTCCTCACTTTCTGCATGTGTATACTTTCGGTTTCTGCTTATTTATATTAGAAATGTCTTATCTGTGCTTTACAAACATAAGATTAAAGCATTAGGGTGTAGATATGATGTGGGAAATGTGGGCGTTTTGTGAAATATAAATGAAAGGTATATGGTGAAATGGAATTAGAAATTATTATAAGAAATATATTGACAAGTGGGACATACTATGTTAAACTCTTAATTCGTAGGGCATTAAAAGTTCTATGATGCTGCTGTGGCTCAGTCGGTAGAGCGTCGCATTGGTAGTGCGGAGGTCACGGGTCCGATTCCCGTCAGCAGCTTGATTTTAAAAGCGGAAACCTTGTAAAAAAAGTTTTCGCTTTTTTTGTGTGTCTGAGCGTAAACAGTTACTATAGCCTACGTCAAAAAAACTAAGGCAGTGTTTTTTGCTGCCTTAGCTTTCCATAAAACTATATTTTAGTGTCTTTCACACTTTCAAACATGCCGGTGCGTCTTCGGCTTGCGGCATAACCATTTTTCCAATTTAGAGTCACACTTATCCTCTTTGCCTTACGATTTCATATGCCAGTACCCCCATTGCCACCGATGCATTTAAGGAATCAATATCCCCTTTCATAGGAATGGACGCTGCAAAATCACACTTCTCCTTTACCAGTCGGCTCACGCCTTCTCCTTCGTTTCCAATGACCAGACCAATGGAACCTTTTAAATCCAAATCATACATCTTTTGTCCACCCATATCAGCACAGACAAACCACATTCCCCGCTCTTTCAACTCTTCGATTGTATTGGAAATATTAGTAACCTTGACCACGGGAGTATAGTTGATCGCTCCTGCAGATGCCTTTGCTACGGTAGCTGTAAGCCCTACTGCACGGCGCTTTGGAATAATTACCCCATGAGCTCCTGCCAGATTGGCTGTACGAATAATGGCCCCCAGGTTATGGGGATCTTCGATATTATCCAAGAGTACAAAGAAAGGGGGCTCTCCCTTCTTTTCTGCTGCCGCAAACAAATCTTCAATATCTGCATATTCATAGGCAGCACAAAAAGCAATGACACCCTGGTGCTTTCCCGTTTCCGATAACTGATCCAGCCGCTCTTTCGCCACAAAATTTATAATGGTGTCTCCCTTTTTTGCTTCCCTTAAAATGGATCGCACCGGTCCATCCTGGCAGCCATCCAGCACAAACAGCTTGTCCACCGGCTTCCCTGCACGAAACGTTTCCATTACTGCATTTCTTCCTTCTATTGTCAGTTCCTGATATCTCATTTGCTACCTAACCTTTCCAAATCCTGTGTTCGTTCCAGCCCCAGCTTCACCAGAGCAATGGCTCTTTCCATCTGATTGTTTAAATATAAATATCCCATCAAGGCCTCAAATCCCGTTGCCATTCGATAATCTGCGATACTGGCATTTTTAGCTGATGTGGCAGACTTGGCATTACGGCCTCTTTTGTAGACCGAAAGCTCTTCCTCTGTCAAATCAGCTTCGATGGTATGAATCAAGTTGGCCTGAGATTCTGCCTTTACCACTCGGCTGGCACGCTTATGAAGGATGTTGACCGGTGCATTCCCTTCCGAAACCAACAGGGTACGGATAATTAAATCATAAATCCCATCTCCAATATATGCCAGCGTCAAGCCGGAATACTGTTTCGGGTTTATTTCTTTTCGACAAAACCCTTTGTTTATTTGATCCAACAGACTGTCTAGCCTCTCTTCCATCGTACACCTTCCCTTGTATCCTCTAAAACGATACCTTGGGATAAAAGCTCATCCCTAATTTCATCTGCCCGGGCAAAGTCACGGTTCTTTCTAGCCGCCTGCCGTTCTGCAATCAGCTGCTCGATATCATCGTCTAAAAGTTCTTTTTCTTTTACTATTTTGATACCAAGTATATCACAGAGCATGGTAATCTTGTCATATACTTTTTTAACCGTTTGATGTGAAAACTCCTGTGTTAGTCTGGAATTTGAAAGCTTAACCAGCTCAAATACAGCAGCAACAGCATCAGCAGTATTAAAATCATCCTCCATGGCAGAATCAAATTTTTGGCTCAAAGCTTCCATCTGAGTCAATGCTTCCGCTTCTTCCGGAGTCGTCCCAGCCACTCCTGCTACCGCAACTTCGGCTTTTGCTCCCAGCATATGACCCAGGCGGTCTACACAGGTTTCAATCCGTTCCAGTCCGTTTTTGGCAGCTTCCATTAATTCACGGCTAAAATTAAGGGGCATACGGTAGTGAGCACCGCTCAACATAAAGAAGCGCAATACTTCATATGGGTAATCCGCCCCTACTTCCCGAACAGTGAAAAAATTACCCTCGGATTTGGACATCTTCTTATTATCAATGTTTAAAAACCCATTATGCATCCAATAGGTTGCAAAATTCTTTCCATTTGCCGCCTCACTCTGAGCAATTTCATTTTCATGATGGGGGAAAATCAAATCCTCTCCTCCCGCATGAATATCAATCTGGTCGCCCAGATATTTTTTGCTCATCACGGAGCATTCAATATGCCACCCTGGACGCCCTTCACTCCATGGAGATTCCCATGCCGGCTCCCCTTCTTTTTTCGGTTTCCAGAGGACAAAATCCAGCGCATCTTCCTTTTCTTCTCCTGCAACCTTAATATCCCGATGCCCAGCCTCCAGGTCATCAATATTTTTCTTTGACAGTTTGCCATACTCGGAAAAGCTACGGGTACGGAAATAGACCGTACCGTTTTTTTCATAAGCATACCCTTTCTCAATAAGTCCCTGTATCATCTCAATCATACCATCGATTTCCTCTGTAGCTTTGGGATGAATGGTAGCAGGCTTTACGTTGAGACTTTCCATATCTTCTTTTACAGCTGCAATGTATCGTTCTGAAATCACCATTGGGTCTACCCCTTCTTCCATGGCCTTTTTTATAATTTTATCATCTACATCCGTAAATTTAGAATCATAATTTACATCATATCCTTTGTATTCAAAATAACGGCGTATGGTGTCAAATACAATCATCGGCCTTGCATTCCCAATATGAATGTAATTATATACGGTCGGCCCACACACATACATTTTCACTTTCCCCTCTTCAATTGGGGTAAATTCTTCTTTTTTCTTAGTCAAGGTATTATATACTTTCATCATTTATCTCCAATCTATGTGCTTAACACATATAAAACTTTTAGTAAATCATTTTAGACCTCAGGCACTTGATCAGCGCATCCTGATGCAGGGTTCTTCAATTGGCTTTCCAACGCCTCAATTCGCTCTTTTAACTCCTTCATCTCATTGGCAATCGGGTCAGGCAGATGTACCTGGTCCATCTCTTCCTGTGGAACTCTCACATTATCCCGCTTTACCACCCTGCCTGGGACTCCCACAACCGTGGAATTAGGTGGGACTTCCGACAACACAACCGAGCCCGCACCAATTTTGGAATTTTCTCCAACCGTAAAAGAACCCAGTATTTTGGCACCTGCACTTACCATAACATTATCTTCCAGCGTTGGGTGACGCTTTCCGCATTCTTTTCCAGTTCCTCCAAGGGTAACACCCTGGTATAGAGTAACATTATCTCCAATAATACAAGTTTCACCAATAATAACGCCGATTCCGTGGTCAATAAATAATCCTTTTCCAATCGTTGCCCCCGGATGAATCTCAATTCCAGTCTTCCTTGCAATTTTCTGGGAATACCATCTTGCCCAAAAATAGTGCTTTTTTAAATATAATTTATGAGCAATCCGATACCCGGAAATCGCTTTAAAGCTTGGGTATAAAAAAACCTCCATTGACGACTTTATTGCCGGATCACGCTCACGAATAATCCTAATCTCTTCTTTAATCGATTTAATGAATCCCATAATCTTTCTCCCTTCCCGTATGCCGCCTTGCGGCATAAATAATTAATAAGGAAACGACACAAACAATTAAAATAACATAAAAAAATGTCTCTTATAAAAAATAGTCCATTTTTTATAAGAGACGAATTTATCGTGGTTCCACTCTATTTTATACAGCTTACTATCCACTGTACCTCAACGCACCTAACGGCTGCTACCGGACTGTACTACTAAATTTTTGCACAGCCAACTCCCGAATGCACTTCACAGTCTTCTCATAAAAAACGTTTTCAGCCTTGACGTTCTCTCTCTGCTATGTTCCATCTGTTACTTTTTTCGTTCACTGTCTTTATCCATTTCAACTTATACTTCATTCTATGCACAAAAATGATTTTTGTCAAGAACTCAGTTGACCTAACAACTGTTCCCGGTTTACCGGCTTAGCGCAGTGACCGTTCATGCCAGTTTCCATACATTTACGGACATCTTCCTGATAAGCATTGGCCGATACTGCTAAAATTTGGATATTTTTTGCATCCTCCCGTTTCATTTCCCGAATGGTAGTTGTAGCCTCGTATCCATCCATTACTGGCATCCGTATGTCCATTAATATAGCACTGTAATATCCGTCGGAAGACTGTTCAAACATCTCACAACCCACTTTTCCATCACAGGCCCAATCCACCTTAGCGCCTTGCGCTTTCAGGATATATTCCAAAATGGTAGCATTAATCTGATTATCTTCCACTATCAGGAAATTCTTATTAATAAAATCATACTTTTTCATCTCAGGCTCCTCTTTTTTCGCAATCATATCACTAACTTCGAGCACTATATCAAACCAGAATTTACTTCCCTTATCTGGTGTACTTTCTACATTCAGGCGACTATCCATCCGTTTCAATATCTCAGCTGAAATGGTAAGACCAAGGCCTGTCCCATTAATCATATTAATATCCGAGCTTTTTTCCCGTTCAAATAAATCAAATATCTTTTCCATATTTTCCTGGGAGATTCCGATTCCGTTATCTTCTACTGTAATTCGAAAACGTGCTCGCTTTTCTTCTATGTGCTCTGATTTTTCTACCGTTAGCCAAATCTTCCCGCCCGGCTTATTATATTTTATTCCGTTGGAAACCAGATTAATAATGACCTGCTTCATCCGAAGCTCATCGCCCAGGATGGCAACCTTTGCATCTTCCTTTACATCAATCTGCAGCTGGACATCGGTATTTTTTGCAATTGGATTGTAAATTGCTTCGATTACTTCCACCAGTTCATTCAAATCGAAAATTTCCTGAGCTAATTCCATTCTACCTTTGTTAATTTCCGACATATCCAGAATATCGTTTAACAGGTCCAGCAAGTATTTCGCAGATATTCCGACTTTCTCTACATATTCCTGCACACATTCCGGATTATCAATATTCTCCGCCGTAATATTGTTCAGTCCAATAATCGCACTAAGGGGTGTCCTGATTTCATGGGACATGCGAGACAGAAACTCGGCTTTTGCTTCATTGGCTCTCCGCAATTCCTCATTTCTGCGAATATTAAGATAATTGTTATATAAAAGAGAGCAAATAATACAGACTGCACAGGGCAGCAAAAAATATATAACTGTATTACTTTCCCCTCGGGACATACTACTTAGATTGGCAGTTGCACTGATTGTTTCTTGCCTGATGGATTCATCCTGATTATCGGATCGCACAGTACTTCCTTCTGCCGTAGAAGCACATATATCGACAGCAAAAAAGAGTATCATGCCAATCAAAAAGAACAAGTTTACCATTCTTAATTTTTTATTCATTCTGCCGTCCTCCTTTCAAGCCTTGAAATAACTACAGCACCCTTTTTAATAGATTATACACCCCTTCTTGTAAAAAGACAATACCCATGCTCTATTTTCCAAGAATATCTTTTGTTCTTCGCTTTTTGTGTGTTTTTCATCCCCACTTCTTGAACGATTCTCGTTTTACTTATTTTTTCCACAATTTGAACACCCAGAACAACTTGAACAATCCTTTTGTCCCATTACATCATAAGAATAATCAGACACCGCAGCAAGAGAGCAAATCGCCTGAGCAGCAATTCCCTCGCCACTCCCTGTGAATCCCAGACCTTCTTCCGTTGTTGCCTTTACGTTAACCTGACTTACTTCCAAATGCAATGCCTGTGCAATATTTTCCCGCATGTTTTGTATATGAGGCAACATTTTAGGCTTTTGGGCGATAATCGTTGCATCAATATTTTCAATAATATAAAGCTCTTTTTCAATCAGACCTCCTACCCGCTTCAGCAGTTCCAGGCTGGAGGCTCCCTTGTAAGTTATATCCGTATCTGGGAAGTGAGTTCCAATATCTCCCAAAGCCACAGCTCCCAGCAATGCATCCATAATGGCATGGAGCAGAACATCCGCATCAGAATGTCCCAACAAACCCTTTTCATAAGGAATCATCACACCTCCAATTATTAAATCCCGCTCTTCTACCAATCTGTGTACATCATATCCCATTCCTACTCTCATAGGCACCTCCTGCTTCGCTTCTTTTTAATATTTTTACACTGCCATGGTTTTCTCATCAATGAAAAAGCTATCCGAGTTCTCACATACCAAGTAAACCAGCAAATAATCTGATGCTATTATCAATCAAATAACAAAAGACCTTGTAATTAATCCTCACAAGGTCTTCAGTAGTAGCGGAAGGGGGATTTGAACCCTCGACACCACGGGTATGAACCGTGTGCTCTAGCCAACTGAGCTATCCCGCCATATTCAGTTTGTGTCTTGCTTATTTCGTGACACTTTTCATATTATACCCGCTTGTCCACCATATGTCAACTAGTTTTTTAACTTTTCCTGTTATCCTATTATTCGTTATTTTCCGTCGAACGGTTTCAGCAGTACAGAAAATCCGTATAGAATCTATTAACACCGCATTTTAGCTTCTTTCTCGTTTTTCAAGCTGTCTTATTCCTTAGTACTGTGATATAATGTTTCCAGATAAAATGAGAAAGGATGTTTGTTTTGTATTATTTTATTATCAACCCCACATCCAAATCAGGACTTGGTCAGTCCATATGGAAAAATATCCAAAAAGTCCTGGAAGAGAAAGGTATTCCTTATGAACACTATTATACTAGAGAACCATATCATGCCCTAAAAATTGCGCAGGAAATTACAAGTCTGGGAACTGCAAGGCATATTATCGTTGTTGGCGGTGATGGCACCCTAAACGAAGTCATCAATGGAATTGCAGACTGGCACAATGTAACTTTGTCTTACCTGCCAGCTGGTTCCGGCAATGATTTTGCCAGAAGTATGGGGATATCTACCCTGCCATATTCTGCTCTCACTGATATTTTAAATCACCAGAATACAATTATGCTGGATCAGGGTATTTGTCATATTTCAGACCCAAAAACGTCTCCGAACAGCACGGATCAAATAAAATATTTTGAAAGTGGCCGGAAATTTGCCGTCAGCTGCGGCATTGGCTTTGATGCCTCCATATGTTATGAAGCCCTTCACTCTCGATTAAAACAATATTTAAACCGGATAAAGCTTGGAAAACTCACCTACCTTCTCATCGCCTTAAAGCAGGTTATAGTTTATCCCTTGACCGATACAAAGGTTCTGATTAATGGCTCCATCCAAAAAGAGTTTCCCAAAACCTTTTTTCTGGCAGCCATGAACCAACGCTACGAGGGCGGCGGATTTGCCATGGCTCCCCAGACCAGCCCCTCCGATGGCAAACTGTCCGTTGCCGTACTTTACAACATGCCTAAGTGGAAGGCTCTTTGTATGATGGCCTGTATAATGTTCAAAATCTATCCCAAGCATCCCTGTGTTGCGTTTTTTGATTGCGAATCCCTTGAGCTTGTCGCCGCCCGTCCCTTGATTGTCCATACGGATGGAGAATTTGGTGGCAAAACCAGCTACCTGAAGCTAGAACTGGCACCAGAGTCCATCAATTATTTAAAATAACCCGACTTCCTGCATTTCCCTTGTCAATCACAATCTGCTTGTGAATTCGTTCCTTCAGTTCATTGACATGGGAAATGATTCCTACCATCTGATTATTTCCCATGAGTTTCATAAGACTGCTCAGCGCCTGATCTAAGGATTCCTGATCCAGGCTTCCGAATCCCTCATCAATAAATAAAGTCTCCACCTGGATACCTCCAATGCTGTTCTGTATCATATCAGAAAGTCCCAATGCCAGCGACAGGGCTGCTTTAAAAGACTCTCCACCGGACAGGGTTTTTACGGAACGTCTTTTTCCAGTATAATTATCAATTACCTCCAGCTCCAGACTGTCCGTGGTTCTCGCATCGGCTACCGATCCCACCTTTTTCAGTTCATACCGACCACCTGTCATAGCTGTAAAACGAATATTTGCCGCTTCCAGAACATCTTCAAAATATGCTGCAAGGACATAATGCTCAAACACAATTCGCTCTTTGTTATTGCCTCGCGTTACATTATCTAAATCTTTATAGACCCGGTATATCTCTTCTTGCTTTTCCCGTTCCTCCATTTTAATCTTTAGAGAATCATACGCATTCTTATTGACTTTGTGACGCGTAACCATCTTTTCTCTTCGTTTTTGTAACTGTTTCTTTTCATCCTCTGCTTCTTTCATTTGAGTTTCCAGAAGAGAAATCTCAAGATTACTTTTGTATGCAGCTTCTTCTTTTTGAATGGCCTTATATTCCTTTTCCTTCATCGAAAGAAGAGACTTTTCCTTTTCCAGGCTCATTTTCCTTTTATTTTCCTCTTCCTGCGCTTTTAACCGCTCTTTGTTCTGCCTTTCCTTCTGCATGTCCTGGTCTTTTTTCAACTTAATCAGTTCACGCTCCAGTCGTCCTATCTCTCTTTCCCATTTTTCTTTTTCTTTTCTGGCTGCTTCCAGTTTAAGTCGCTCTTCCTTCTTATCCTTTTCCTGTTGTTTACAGCCTTCAATGGCCTCCAAAAGTCCTTCCGCTGTAAGGCTCCTTTCCTTTAAAAGCCGCCTCAGTTCTTCCGCCATTCCATCACGAATTCCCTTTTCCCGGAAGGTATCCTCATAAACAACCTGACGTGCTTTTTCTTCTTCTTCCCACTTGCTCTTCCAGTTTTCCAATTCCTTTTCATCCGGTGCTTTCCCGGAGAACTGAGCAACCTTGGGATGTGTTAAGGAGCCGCAGACCGGACAGGGCTCTCCTTCCTTAACCAGTCTGGCTACAAGCCCAATGGCTTCCCGACGATAAGCTTCTTCCTTCTCTTCATAAGCCTTCTTTGCCTGTTTTGCCATATTATCGGCGGCCTCATAATTCTTTTGCTTTCTAGCCAAAAGTTTTTCCTGTTCTGACAGCTTTTTCTCTCTTTCTGCCAATACAAGAAGCCCCTCCTTTTCATGGGAAATTCGTTCCAACTCTACCAACACCTTACTCAGCTTTTCCTCTATTCCACGAAAGGCATCCGCTTCTTTTAACTTCTCTACTTTTCTCTTTTCTCCCTCCTCCAGTTTTTCATTTAACGCTTTGGCAACCTGCTCCATTTGCATGCGCTTCGCTTCCATATCTGTCTTTATTTTTTCCAGATTTGCAACCGCCGCCTTCACAGTCTCTCCATACTTTTCAAGGTCCTTTTCGATTAGCTGCCGCTGTTTTACCACTTGAAAATATGCTGTCCCTTTAGCCGTAAGCTTTTGTAAGGTTTCCTCCAGCTTTCCAATCTGCACTTTTAGCTCTGCTGCTCCCTTACGATCCCTTTCAATCGCTTGCTCCAATTGGTTCCACACCCTGGTATAAGACATATATTCCATTTTCAATTCCTGTTCCAGCTGAGTATCTTCCTCATAATCTATCGTAGAAATAGCTTCTTCCATTTTATGATCCAACTCTTTTATTCCCAGATATAAATCCTTTGCTTTCTCTGTAAGGTTTTTCTGAAGTTTCTCAAATAACTGGGTTTTAAAGATATCACGGAAAATAGCCACCCGGTCTCTGGAGCTGGCCAGAAGCAGTTCTAAAAATTCGCCCTGAGCAAGCATGGCAATCTGCTTGTATTGTTCATAAGACAACCCCATTATTTCCAGGAGCCGTTGGTTGACTTCCTTCACATTTGTTACCGGAGGTTTTCCCTCCTCAATAAGCTCCGCGGTCTCCTGGCTGGTTACAAAGCCCTCTCCTCTTTTTTTTGCTCGAAAATAACGGGGTGTTCGCTTTACTATATATTCCTTCCCCTTATGCAAAAAAACAAGCTCAACATAGGTATCCTGACCTTCCCTTGCGAAATCACTCCGCACAGAGTTTTTATCCCGGTTTTTCCCACTGACCATACCATAAATGGCATAAGTTATAGCATCAAATATAGTAGTCTTTCCACTTCCGGTTGGACCGGTAATCAAAAAAATCTCCCCATCACCATATGATGAAAAATCTATCTTTTCCTCTTTGGGATAAGGTCCCCATCCACTTATTGTTAATCGCACTGGTCTCATAGCATTTATCCTCTTCCCTTTACCATCTAAGTGTGAAAAATGCGTACTTCACACTTCTCCGTATCCACTCACCTCTTCGATTGCCTCAATAACTGCCTTTCGCGCAGTTTCACTTAAGACCCCTTCCGTTACTTTTTCATAAAATTCCTGAAAAACAGCCAGAGTGGATTTTCCTTTTATATGAGTGCTTTTAATCTCTCTGTCCTCTTCTTTACGGACATTCTTCTCCAGTACCAGCTGCATCACATTAGGATATACCGTCCTTAGCTTTCCAAGAGGATCCAGAATTTCCTCCGTATCGGTCAAAGTCACATGAAGATAATCATCCGAGTTGGCACTGCTTACTACATCCTCACTCATCAATTCCTTCAGTCTGCCCCTAATCATGCGCATGTCCCTGCCGCCTGTAAGCCCACGCAAGGATACCGACACATTTCCTTTTTCCCGAAGCTCCACCATCACCACACTTTTATTATGGTAAGTCTCAGAAAAAGAATATTTAATCGGAGAACCCGAATACCGTATCGTTTCCTTTCCCACCTTCTGGGGTCCATGAATATGGCCTAGCGCTACATAATCGAACCGTTCCATGGAGTGATAATCCACCTGGTCTATCCCCCCCACGCTCAAAGGGTATTCTGACTCTGATTCTTCCAAGGCTACCCCACCCCCAGCCACAAAATGATGAGCAACCAAAATATTTCGTTCCTTGTTATCTATTTTAAGCTTTTCCAACACATTTTTCACACATGAGGCAAAACCATTTCCTTCATATCCGAAATAATTCATAACCTGAGGCCGGGCAAAAGGAAGCAAATACAAATTAATCGGCCCGAATTCATCCTGAATCACCACCTTCTCTACCTCTCTCTTGAATTCCCCAGCGATATGAAGTCCTGTCTCCTTCAACAACTCCTTGGCAAACCCCAAGCGCTCTGGTGAATCATGATTTCCACTAATCAGGAATACCTCTATTTGTTCTTTTGAAAGTTCCGTAATAAAATCACTTAACAGCTTTACTCCTTCCGCTGGCGGAATCGCCCGATCATAAATATCCCCCGCCAGAATCACCCCATCCACCTTCTCTTCCTTGGCAATTTTGAGGATTTCCGCTAAAACCTCCTCCTGATTCTCAAGCATAGAATACTCATTTACAATCTTTCCAATATGTAAATCACCTGTATGTATAAACCTCATAAGCTCCTCCTCAACTTGTACTTCCCTGTAAGTATATATCCACATGGTTTGTTTTCAGACTTTCTCTGTACAAAAGATAAAAATTGTAGTAAATTAAATATAACGAATCACTTTAGTAATATTTATACTCTTGATAAACGAAGAAAGGAACTGGTCATGAAATATCGCTCAATCAAAATCCGAACACTCATTATATTATTCAGCCTGTTATTGGTTGGCTGTGAATTCTTTACCTATTATTTTTTTGATGACCTGAAGCTCTCCTTGGCAATTGCAGTGCTTCCCAACCTTTTACTGCTTCACATATATTTGGAATCATCCTTATCTTACTTATCCTGCTTTTTACATTCTACCCTAATTACACTCCTCAGTACAAGCGGGACTTTACTAATCTACTACCAACAAACGGGAAACCTGTTAGTATATAACCCCTATCTCCCTCTTTTGATTTTGCTAAACTGGCTGGTTCCCATGCTTTATGCCATCCTCCGTGATTTAAACGACCACGGCCCTCGTTTTGTAAACTTCCGGGCTTTTTTTATCCGTAGCAGTATTTTATTCGGCATCTTTTATGTCCTCCTGTTTACAAAATACTTTTTTATCACCCCCATGGCATTTCCAGCCACTTTAACAGACACGGGTAATCCATATGTCCCTTTTTTAGCCAGTGCCACTTATATTGAAGATGTAATATACTTAGGACATCCTTTGATGCCGTTAATTTTATACCTGACCAAAATAGTTCTGGCATTCCTTCCCATAGGATTTTATACCGCTCTCCTCCTGAGGGAGCACCCCAGATACTGCCTGGCCTTAATTACTTTGTTTGCCCCTCTCCTTATAGAATGCATTCCATTACTATATGGTGAAAGCTTTTCCATGGATGTCTATCTTTGGACGCTGATTGGTACTTTGGTAGGGATTCTCCTTTTTAAAATCCTCAATGCGGTGTCTAATTACTCGTTGAAGTGTGATTTTCTGACGCAGAGAAATAATTATCGTTTTTTTAATTTATATTATTAATTGCAATCTTGGGAGTTAGTTGTTGAAGTGGGTTGGGAAAACCGGACGCAGCCCAGGAAAGGTTCGGCGGGAACGTGGGGGATGGGATGGAAAAAAATCCACCTTCGCAGGGCAAGAAGGTCTAGGGCAAAGCAGCTAGACTGTGGCTGGTTACGGGCCGGGCTCCATGGTGCATCCGTGCACCAATCGCCCTGTCTCGGCATCCGTGCCTCGACTCCCTACGGTATC
>JAVBLX010000097.1:0-21402 GCA_031553075.1 Acetivibrio sp. | reverse complement strand
ATGTTGTACTCATTGATGCTCAAACAATAGCTTTTTGTGGGGGTAACGCAAATTTTTAAAGTCTAAGTTCTTTCGGCACTCCTACGAATGCCAGAAATCTTTCGCATGCGAGCCGTTTTCCAAGGAAGCCGTTCCTGGGAGTCATTGACCCACCCGCTCTTTCGGCTATTTAAAGTTGATTGGGACGGAGCTGGTTTTCTAATAGATATAAAATAAAACACAAATGTTGGAGGGGAGGTATATGTGGTGGAACCCGGCAGGCACCGGACCTTTTAGAGTTTTCCCTAAAGATCATTTAAAGCCCAGTACACTACCGGGTTCCACTACAGACCTCCCCCAAACATTTGTGTTTTATTCTATATCCTTTCGAAAACCAGCTCCTCACCAATAAACTAAAAATAGCCTGAACCAGCGTCTTTACAATCCCTCCCAGTGCCTTAGCGAAACGGAATTGTGACTCTGGGGTATTCTGGAGCCGCAAGGCGAGAGAATTCCCCGCTTAGAGGCTCAATGGAGTGGGTGGAGCGTGGGCACTGGGAGGGATTGGAAAGACGCTGGTTCAGGCGTTCGAAGTCTACTCCAAGGAGCGTCCTCTCAGCCACCAAACACAAAGTTCCCTATTGTAACAACCCGCTTTTGCGATTATAATAGAGCGATAGGGACAACGTACCATTTTTAAGGAAGATGGGGAAGAGCTTATGAATTCTATATTAATCGCAGATGACGAAAGAATCGAAAGAGAAGGTATCAAGCTTCTCTTAAAACATTACAATTATCAATTTGATATAAAAGAAGCAGTCAATGGAAAGGCCGCCCTGGAATATCTTCAGTCCAATAAGGTAGATGTTTTATTGACGGATGTAAAGATGCCCTTTATGGATGGTCTTGCGTTGATTACCGAAGCAAGAAAATTGTATCCAGAGCTGAAGACGGTTATTTTTAGCGGACATAGTGAGTTTGAATATGCCAGAACGGCCATGAAGCTGGGGGTATATGACTATATTTTAAAGCCGGTGGACCCCAGTGATTTTTGTCGGACGATGGACAAAATTCTTGTGGAGATGGAGGCGGAGAAGGAAAAAGAAGAATTCCTAATTGAACATTTTCTTCTGCTTCTCCTTAATGGTACACCCATTGAGACGGTAGCAAGTAAGGCTGAGGGCTTTTTCTCTTTGAGCAACCTGAGTAAATATGAACGGATGGTTATGCTGGAGTTTAAATCTGATTTTTTTGATACGGTGGGTCTTGAATTTGTAGATAGACTAAAAGATGAGCTGCAAGTGTCCTTCCAATACTTGAATTTGGATGAGCAACAGAGCATTCTCATTTTCACGGGACAGGTTTCGTTGGATTATAAGATTTTGGGTGAACATATTTATACCTTTATTAAGAACCAGTATAAGCGGGAATGCTATGTGGCGGTCAGTAATCGGTGGCAGGGAATGGAGTCTATTTTAACTACCTATAATACACTGGAAGCTTTATTGGAAAATAAATTTTATGAAAAAGAAGGGTTTCTTTTTGTTGAAGGTGAGGCTGTAGACGGCAATCTTCAGGGAGAAGCGGACGAAAAGCTGACCAAATGGATTGGCGAAGATATTCAAAATAAGGATATTCCGGCTCTTTGGAACCATTTTGAACGGCTTGCTGGAAATTATCAGGGAAAGAAGGACTTTTCCCAGGTTTATGTTAAATTTATTTTTTCCAATATAATAAAAGAAATTTTTTCTGAGCTTTCCGAAGGGGATGAGAATCAGTTAAAAGAGGAAATTAATTTATTATATCGGAGCAATGATATCTTTGATGTGATTTCCATTACCAAGGCTAATATTGAGCGCCTGGAAGAGCAGTTAAGCAAAAATGAAAAGAGTCTTCGCGGTGAAGTAGAAACCATTAAAAAATATATTCATGAGAACTACCATAGGGATATCAGTATTGAGAGCCTGGCTGAACAGGTGTGTCTGGTGCCCAGTTATGTAAGTTTTGTTTTTAAGAAGGAAACAGGACAGAATTTAAGCAAATATATAAAGGCTTACCGGATGGAGCGGGCAAAGCGCATGCTTCGGGATACCCATGAAAAGATTGTGAATATCAGCCAGGCGGTTGGCTATTCCAATGTTTCATATTTCTGCCAGAGCTTCCGTGAATACTTTGGCGTGAGTCCGGAGCGATACAGAAAGAGCGGGGAAACGGCTGGTTATGAAAAAGATAATACGGTTCTTTAATAACATCAAAATTAGGAGGAAGCTGATACTGACCTATTTGATCGTCAGTCTCCTTCCGATTACCATTCTGGGGCTGCTCTGTTATGGGCAGACCCGGAACCTTTTGCTGGAAAAGGAAGGCTATAAACAGGAGGAATCCCTGGAACAGGTAAAATCAAGTCTTGCCAATCAAGTCCAGGTCTACAATAATCTTTCGGATTATATCGCATTTAATCAAACCATTGAGCAGGTTATAAATTATGACTATCAGAACTATTACGATATGTACGAAAAATACAGTAACCTTCTGGATCCCTTGTTATCCTCTTTGAAATATTTTCACAGCGATGTGGAACGGGTGACTATATACACAGAGAATACTACGGTGGAGCATGATACAACTATTGCACCGCTGGCGGATGTAAAGGACACCTTTTGGTACAAGGAAGTCATGAGCAACGCAGGTGTTTTGTGGTTTGTGGAAGAAGGAGGAGTTTCCTTTTTTGTCCGGCAGCTGCCGAGAGAGACGGGGGTTTTTGTAGACGGCCTTTTGTATATTCAGGTTAAATATGATAAATTATTTGAAGCTGCAGAGTATCTGACAGGGAGCAATTATGGATTCTACGTGGTAAATGGCGATGGAAAAGCTATTTACGAAAAAAATCAATTTGATGAAGCCAATCAGGAAATGATTCTGACACCAGAGCAGGTTCTTAGTATGGATCAGGAAATGGATGAAGGGATACGGGAGCAATATCAACTGGCCAAAGGGACGATTGACAGCTGCGGATGGACCCTATATCTTTATAAGCCGATGAATATTATTTCTCAATCAGCCAGTTCCATTGCCGTGACGGTATTGTTTATGATGCTGGTGTGTCTGGTTGCGGTAGTTGTGGTGGGATATGCCATGTCGTATCTGGTAATTCACCGCTTGGAGAAGCTGAATTACAACATGAAGCAGGTGGAAAAGGGCAATATGGATCTTTTGGTCCGTTCCGGCTCAAAGGATGAAATTGGGGAACTAATGGAAAGCTTCGTAAATATGATTCAGCGGATTCAGTTTTTAATTAATGAAGTATATAAAGGCCAGATTGCATTGAAGGAAACGGAAATGAAGGCACTGCAGGCGCAGATCAATCCTCATTTTCTGTATAATTCCCTTTCAGTAATTAACTGGAAGGCCATTGCTGCAAATGAGATGGAAATCAGTCGGTTGACGCTCTTACTGTCTTCTTTTTACAGGACAACCCTAAATAAGGGGAGCAATACAATTTCTGTACGGGATGAATTGAAAAACATGGACTCCTATTTGGAAATTCAGTTGATTATGCATGACTATAGTTTCGATGTGGTACGAGATATTGATGACGCCATACTGGATCATATGATGCCTAATCTGATGCTTCAGCCCATTGTAGAGAATTCGATTGGACATGGAATCGATGTAAAAGAAGATGGAAGAGGCTGTCTTACAATCACGGGAAGGCAGAAGGAGAATAGCTTTGTTTTTGTCGTGGAAGATAATGGTGTGGGAATGGATGAAGAGACCAGTCAGAAGATTTTGTCGTTTAATTCTCATGGATATGGTGTGAAGAATGTTAATTCAAGAATCCAGCTTTCTTATGGAAATGAGTATGGGCTGCGGATTGAGAGCACGCTTGGAGTTGGAACAAGGGTAATTATGGAATTGCGGAATGAGCTGGGAGCTGGTATGTAAAGAACAGGATAGGATTGACTATCTAAGGTTATTATGACACCATGCGAAGGCTCAAGCTTGCGATGTATTTTATCAGAATAGGTTTAGTCCTGTATTGTTAGGTAGGTTATTCTAAGGCTGTTTTTGTTGCGTTAGCTAATACTGGGCTAATTATTGTTAGGCGGAGGATAACAGGTTAAGATAGGTGAAGAGATAAGATCAATAGATGAAATCAATAGATAAGATCAATAGATAAGATCAATAGATGAGAAAAGTAAGTGAGTCAATAGGTAAAGAATGGGGGAAGCGCTTTGAAAGAAAGTTTAATAAAAATTTTTCGAGAAAACAGGAAAAAGAAAAAAGGGATTACCGTGGTCTTTGCATGTATTTTGCTTCTGTCAAGCTGCAACAGCACAGAAAATACACCTCCAGTGCCAGAAGAAAAACTTCCAGCCGCAGAATATACCATGGAAGAAGCCGCCCAAATGCCTTATGGTAAATATCCGGAGCTTATTACTTATTCTCTGGGGAAGATTGCGGCTGACAGTGATTCCAATTTGCCAGAGGGGGATACCTATGAAAATAACGCATATACCCGCTACATAAAGGAAATGCTCAATGTCCAAAATCAAAATGTATTTGAAGCGTCAGGAACTCATTACGATAGTGTGGTTAACATGGCGATTGCCAACAATGATTTGCCGGATATTATGCTGGTTCAGGATGAGGAAATATTCAAACGTCTGGTGGAGCAGGATATGATTGAAGACCTGACAGCGTCTTATGAGACCTGTGCAAGTGATCGGCTTAAGGATATTTACAGCAGTTATGGTGATAAACTGTTAGGTTCGGTCACCTTTGATGGAAGGATTATGGGATTTCCAGAAACCAATATTGACAGCAGTCCCAGTTTTTTATGGCTTCGTAAAGACTGGATGGACAAGCTTGGATTGGAGGACCCCAAAACCCTGAACGATGCGGTTGAAATTGTACGGCAGTTCGTGGAAAAAGACCCGGGGAATAACGGCCCAGGAAATACAACCGGTTTGGTCTTTGACCCGGAAGGATTGGGAAATGGTGACAAATGCTATCAGATGGATATTGTTTTTGCCAGCTTTGGAGCTTATCCACAAAAATGGATTCGAGACGAGGAGGGCAAAGTGATCTACGGCTCCATTGCGCCCCAAGCCAAAGAAGCCTTGGAATATCTGCAAAGCCTTTATCGGGAGGAAATACTGGATCAGCAATTTTTAGTACGTACGATTGCCAATGTTGATAATCTCATAGCAGACGAAAAATGTGGTTCCTTCTTTGGACTTTGGTGGGCCCCGAATAATCCACTCATGAGTGCCATAAGCCAAAACCCCGAAGCACAGTGGCAGCCATATGTGATTGCTACCGAGGCGGACGGAGTAAGTGTTAAGACCTTTGCCCAGCCCTTAAGCCAGAAATATATTGTAGTTCGAAAGGGATATGAGCATCCTGAAATAGCAATCAAAATATTAAATGTAATTTTTGACCATACTCGATACACGGACAGGGATAATAAGGAAATGCAAGAATATTTTTCCCTCAATGTAAATCCGACAGCACGTCCGCTGGCCATTAATGTAGATTATAAGCAAGCGTTATTTCTCACGACCGAGAGCATAGAGGCAGCTCTAAAGGGGGAAAAAAAGCGAGAAGACCTGCTTACGATTGAGAAATCCTATTATGATATGTGTGTAGGCTACCTGGATCACCCAAAAAAACCAAGTCCAGAAGAATGGGCCGCTTATGTGTCGCGAATTACCTCTGTGGAGCTTCTGGCTAAGGCAAAAGTGGAGTATATTGAGAACCTCTTTGAAGGAACAACTGCTACTATGAAAAGTGAGGGGTGGAATCTGGATTTACTGGAAAAGAATGCGTATTTGAAAATTATTTCCGGGGATGTGGATGTTGATTATTTTGATACCTTTGTGGAGGAATGGATGGAGCAAGGTGGGGCGGTTATTACGAAGGAAGTAGAGGCCGCTGTAAGTAAATAAGGTTTTGGGAGTTAGTTGTTGAAGTGGGTTGGGAAAACCGGATGCAGCCCAGGAAAGGTTCGGCGGGAACGTGGGGGATGGTTTTGGCAATTTAACTATTGCCTAATATTAATATTATTTACAAGGGGGAAAAAGATGATTTCAGATTTCAGTCAATACTACGTTGGAACAAGGGATGTAACGCCATATACAGGTGTTAGTGCATGGAAGGGTAATCAAAAAATAGTTGATGACACCTTGGGTTTGGCTGCAGAAAAAATAGTAAGTTACGACTTTTCAAATGCAGAAGAACTTACCAAAGAAGATATGGATAGCCTGGCAAACTATTATGCCGATCAAGGTGTTATAGTTGAAATAACAGGAACAGCAAGAAGCAAAACCAGTCTTTTTGGTGAAGATTGGCAAATCGAATTAAAACGCCAAGTAAAAGAAATGACTGAAAAAGCTAAGCTTATTGAAATTGCGTCAGAACATGTAATAGATTTAGTCGCAAATGGGCATGTTAGTGGCTCAAGTTTTGATTATCAAGATGTTGAAGAAAAAGTCTTAAACCATTCCTTTTCCACTAAAAATTTTACGATGTCTAAAGAATTTGATAAGTATGCTATTGGCTATGCAAAATATTTGAATTCATCTGTAGAATCTCCTTATGATAATGTTTTTTTCTATGGCTTTGAAAATGAAGATTTCTACCGAAACTACATTGCAAAGGAATTTCGAGGAGCTGCAAATCAAATTCTTTCCTACTTTAGCTCAGAGCCATTTATCTATGAACAAGACGAATCACAATCCTTAATAGATATCTTAAGTAAACAACTTGCTGATTCTTCTATTGAGTATGCCAAAAGGGTCGCACAAGGGGATACAGATTTAAATAACTTGACTTCTATTCTAAATATTTATGGGGCAGAAATATCTTATTCTCAACTAATGTCTGCGCAAAGTATGCTCCAACAATTAAACGATTCAGGTCTGGCAATGGCTAATTGGTCTCCTGGTTTGTTCCCCGAAAAGTTTAGTGGTGATGTTCGTCGCGAAAATTATGGTGGTCTTGAAAATACATGGGATTGTGCATTTTATGCTAATATGGGACTAAAAACTGCAATGATGACGGCCTATTGTGACAGTAGTCTGCCTTCCTCTTTTGCCGACTTGGTAAAAAATACATATTATAACAGGGAAAAAAATGTACTGAACAGCTATATGACACGCACTGAAAGTATTCATGGCGAAGAATTTTCCCAGTGGGTCAACAGTTATCGGAAAAATGCTAACGACTTATTCCGTACTCTTGATATTTCAAATGCAGAAACTGCAACCAGTAATTTTGAAGCTGCTTTAAAACAATTGGAAACGTTGCGGAATGAATATTATAGGGCAAAATTCTTTGACCCTGAAGCAACTTACTACCGAAAGGATTATGCTGTAGATGCATTGAAAAACACCTTTCAAGAATGGTTAAAAACCTTATCTAACAACTGATCCTATCCCAGAAAATATTCAAATACATTTGATTTGGCATGTTTTCTGGGATTATTATTTTAACTGAAGTGTTTTCCACCACCAAGTCTCTTTTCGGCGCCCTTTCCATTTCCCCTCATCCAGCGTACGGGTTCAATCCCCCAGTTTGTCGCCGAACTTCCAAGAGAGCTGCAAAGGCTGTTTTTACTTCTTTTTATTATTAGGGTTAGATTTCGAATTATTATTTTTTCTAGTGTTGCTTAAATTAGATTTAGAACTGTATTTCTTTTTCTTATCTTTAGATTTTAAATTATTATTTCTCTGATTACCCTTTCCAATCTTTGAATCGCTATTCTTGCTATCATTCGAGCGTCCTGTTTTCGACTCGGAGCTGTCATTATTGCCCTTTGACTCATTTTTTGGCTCTGGTGCTGATTTAGGAAGATTCGTATCTTGCTTTGCGTTTTGGCTGGACTCTTTTGAATCTGTTTTAGCCTGATTTTTATTGTCTTGAGTAGACTCCTGGGATTCTGATTTGCTTTGCGTGTTGGCTTTTTTGGTATCATTACCATTCGGAGAATTGCTGTCATCTGAACTCACATTACCTAAAGTGTCATTGCTTGAATCAGTACTGTGTGAGTCAACATTCTTTGAACCAGTAATGTCCGAGTTGGTATTGTTGGAATTAGCATCCGTTGAATGGGCATCTATTGAATTAGCATCTGAATTATTATCATTTGAAATATCCGTGTCATAAGTGCTGTTATTGGATTTTGCTTGAGGAACGGCATTGTCATCTGGTGTAAGGAATTTCTCGGTGAAGGTACTATTTTCGTTACTATATGGTTTTGGATTATTCGATGCTTCTGCCTGGGCATTCTCGATTTCCTGATGGGTAATGGCTTTGTATGTAATTCCCTTTGCTTCTACAAAGGCTTTGGCCATGAAGGGCAAATCCTCATTATGTGAAGGTAAGAGAGCTACTTCACCGTCCGGATTCTGGGTGGTCATCATTCCTTGTAAAACATTTATGCAATCTTCTCCGATAAAGGCATGAGTTTCGCCTGCGATACCGATGATTTTATCACCGTCTGTGCCGGTTTCCATATAATTGGAGGTGCCACGTACACTCATAACCAGCCTCGGGGTATGAACCTCGTAAACATCACCTTTTGAGAGCTTGGTCTCTACATTGTTTACAACGGATCCTTGTTTCAGGGCCATGATATTAATATTTCCCTCGGAATCTCTGCGAATGGCAGATAAAGCAAAGATGGTTTCGGCTCCAACGGTGACTTCTTTACCCTTTTCCAAAGAAATTATAACATGGGAATCGGTTCCGGTTATCACGATATCTTCTTCAATTAGAATCTGCCCAGCTTCCAGTGTTTCTAATACCCCCTGTTTTGTGTGCTGGTACTGAGCAGTTCCGATTACACTAGCAACGATAACAGGATTTGTAGCCAGCTCTGCGATGGTTTCGGTGGGGACTTCCTTCTTTCCACATCCAACTGATACCAACATTGTAATAATAAATATCCAAAAGTATTTTTTCATTTGTATAATCCGCCTCACTTACGCTAGTTTTATGTCACAGTCCATCATTTTCTAGATAATTATCCTTCATAGACTTTATCCCCTAAAATTGAAATAACACACATACAGATTTAATTTTCAAAAAGGAAATAACATTGCAAAAGCCTCGGTGTAGTTTGCTACACTGAGGCTTTTGAATATTATCAAAAATCGTCTTCAGTGAATAACATGGTTATTTGAAACCAAGGTCTTAGATTTCCAAGATGGATTTCATTATGTAAACCACCAGGCGTTCACTACATAAAATATGCATTCTGCTGTTATCATAGATCTGAAAGCTGGGAGTGCTGGAAATGGGAGCGCCAAACAACTCCTCCATATCTCCGGCAGCTGAGGCCTTGCAGGTAATGGCTCCACCAGTGAGATAACCTCGGTAAAAATAATAGATAACCGATTTTACTGGCCCAGTTCCCTGAAGGGCAAAGAATAAATCCTCTTCTTTGGCATGAATGACAATGGGATGATGTTCTAAAAAGGAAATTGACATAGGTCTTTCGTACCATGTTACACCATAAAAATCATTTGTGCAAGTTGATTTGTAATAGGAGGAGCAGTCAATGGAGTGGAAAGGCATATCCTGCTTTCCAACAGAGGCAGTCCTAATAAGCTGTTGAAACTTATCAAAAATGGATTCATAAATGGAAAGGGCAGAACTCATAATGGAGTTCTGGGAGTCTGTTTTTGTGGAAGGCTGCCAACCAAAAGGCTTTATCTGTTCAATAAAAATATCAACAATATCACGGTCAAATTCGGTGCCTCTTCCCTCGTAAAAAAGATTTAGAACCTGGTCCAAGGGCCAAGGCTTTTTGTATTGCCGTTCACTGGTTAAGGCATCATAAACATCCGCTACTTTTATAATCTTTGCAGTCAGGGATAACTGATCTCCAGTCTTTCCGTAAGGATACCCTTTGCCATCGATTCGCTCATGATGAAACAAAATACCATCCAAAATATTTGGGTCCAAGTGGATTGGTTCAATAATAGAAGCGCCCATTACCGGATGTTCTTTCATAATCTCAAAATCCATTTTAGAAAATGGCCCTGGTTTTCGAAGAACTTCATCGGGAATACCAATTTTTCCAATATCATGAATCATTCCCGCAAAACGAATTTGTTCTACCTGTGCAGGAGTGAGGGAAAGGGCGTTGGCGATTTGCTGGGAAACCTGGGCGACACGCTTGGAATGTCCACTGGTAACCGGATCTTTAGCATCTACAGCAGAAATCATACATTCAATTAAGCTGTAGAATAAGGACATTTTTTCGTTGGCATCCTTTGCCGCATGAAAAAATATGTATGATGTGGAAACCAAAGTAGCCAAACTCTTAATAATAGTAATATCCTGTTTATGGGACATTCCCAGTATGGAATACTGAGGTTCCTTCAAAATATCCCCCATAACCGGGAAACGAATAATGACTCGATGGCGAAACGGCGGCTTTGCCACATGGTAAGCAATCATAAGATTATCCACATTATCCATCGCACCATAAGCAATAAGCTCCTCATCAGAACCATTTACCATAGATTTTAAAACCTTCAAACCATAAGTCTCTTCAATCGTAGGAGCCAACGTTTCATAAAAATCAGAAAATGCTTCAAATGTTTTCTGACCTGTAAAAGTAGCTTCCAACGTAAAGAGAGAGTCAATAGAAATAGACTGGGTATTCAATTTTCCTTGAGCCGTAATCAAATTATTTATCAGCGCAAACAAATAAGCACTGATAATAGACAGGACAAGGGGAACGGTAGCAATCCACACAACCTGCTTCAAAAATAAAAGCCGAGTTCCGCCAATACAGAAAATAAGAGCAATCACCCAGATAATCCAGCTGGTCTTCCGGCTAACACGCACGGAAAGAAGCCAGACAACAGTAAACAGTACAGCAGCCAACAAAGCCTCCCCAAAAGAAGAAAGGCGCAGTACATTAGCACCGGACAAAATGGAAACAAAGCTGTCCACATTAAACTGAGTCCCTGTAATGATACCATCCAATGTGGTGACAACATCTGTAGCGCCAGCCATATTCATTCCGACAAAAACAATAGCATTGTCAAACGTGGATTTTGGCACCTTTCCACTTAAAACATCTGCATAATCATAAACGGTATAATAATTCCTTGCAAAAGGAAAACGTAAAAATCGAAAATTTTCTTCTAAAGAAACTCCTTTTACATCACCAGAAGGAGAGCTTAATTTAAGACCAATGCTTTTATCCGAATAAAAATCCCAATCAAGATGATACCCAGAAGCCATCAAAACAGCCGAAACAAAGGACGGCGAGAGCACCTGTTTTTCCTGTATCAAAGAATAAGTCCTTACGATTCCATCCGAATCAGGAAACCCATTTACAAATCCCTCACCTGCGGAAGCCCCAATCAAGGAATCCAGAGAATGAATCGCACTCTTACCCGTATCCTCCTCCACATAAGCAAGCACCACATTCCCGTGGCGTTCAATGGCATCCCGAAGTGCAAGATCCGCCTGAGCATTACTTTGGTCGGCAAAAAGAATATCCAGGGCAATGGTTTTAGCCCCCATCAGGTAATCCTCAATTAACCGGGCATGAATATCACGTGACCATGGCCATGTACCAATTTCCGCCACAGACCGATCACTTCCGGCAATCAAAATAATCTTTTCATCCGGGGCAGAAATTTCCTGATTGGACAAATAATAATTTAAGAAAAGCTTTTCAACCTGCTCCACAGGAGGGAGCTTTAAAAAAGTCAAAAAAAACAAGATGCAACAGGGGACAGTTAATAATAAAAGGGAAACGCGCTTTTGGTTCTTATGCATGGTGACATCCTCGCTGACGATAATATTTATATACATCGATTTCAATTTGTAATTCAATTTAATTTGATATCATCAATTTCAATCTATAATTCGACTTTAATTTGATTTACTCCGTTTTATAACTTGAATTTAAATTGTATTCGATTTATATTGTATCACAGTTTGCCACACTTTCATAATACTTTTGAACTACGACTTTAGAACTACAACACCATACCCATTCTCACAAAGTCCCGTCCATTCCAAGATGGCGGCCAAAGAAGAAATCGTGCGGAGACAAGATTCTCCCTTTTTAACACCATAAGCATGAAAAGCCACGTACCCTTCCAGAGAATCCAAAGGCAACTCATTACTACCCAATTTCCCCTTCATAGCATTTCCCTTAGAAGCAGTGCCATCCTTCTTCACCAACAATTCAATGGCGCTGTCAAAAGCCTTCCAAGTAAGAATACGACTGTGAGGCAGATTGGTAGCATAAAGCCCCGTTTCAAATTCATCATAATAAATCTGAAATGTTTCCCCTTTAGGTAAAGTAATCGAAGCCAGCCCACCCGCCTTATTAAGCTTCTTCTTAATCGTCCGAACAACAGTTGATTCATCCTGATAAACAGGAAGCTCCCGAACAATCGGCTCCGGTTTTTTCTTTTCCGGCAAAGCTGTATCAAAACCAAGAGCATACTGAACCTCTCCCAGCTTACGTCTGGCAGCCGGATACGAAAGGTGCAAATGTCGTTGAACCTCCTTCATATTCCCACTCTGTTTAATAAAGCACTCAATAAATTCCAGCTCCTCCGGCTTCAAATATGAAAACTTATTCAGGGAAAACTCATTCGATAATTCTAACCCGCAATGGCGACATGTAAGCTTAGTCGCCACCAGTTCCTCATTGCAGATAGGGCAGTGCCCGATAATATTTTGAGACAAATAAAAACCTCCTCATGTGAATTGTGAAACCTAATCGTGCTACCCTACGTCAGTTTTCCCTCCCCCATCCCGCCTTATCCAGCGTCCGGATAGCGTCCGTGCAGCGCCGTGCAGTGTCATGGTGGCACCAAGCGGCGTCCAAACAGCATCCAAATTTCACTCACCCTCACCCCATAAAAATTTTCACCAACAACATATTGAGAAAAAACCCAACACTCCCAACCTCTAGAAATCATAAAAGTCATTTTCTCACATTATTAGTCTACTAAAAACATTACAAAAAATCAACTTAGTAGATAAAAATATCACACACTAATTAAAAAAACAAATTTCGGAATCAAAAACCCAGGAGAAATTTACCAGAACTAAATATTGAAAAACCGGAGATAATAAGACATTTTAGGCGAAAAAAAGGCGCTTGACATCACTAGTGCCTTGTGTTAAGATGAAAAATGCACTATTGTGGTATCTTGCGCGAATAATCTACTACTGGGTTGATTATAGCACACAGCTTCACATTAGTAAAGAATTTTTTTGAGATTCTGTAAATCAGCGCAAATCAGCGCTAGAATATAGCAAGGGGTGAAAACATCAATGGAAAAAAACAGATTTCGTCCAATTAAAGTTGGCAATGGTGTAAGAATGAGTTATTCACGTCAAAAAGAAGTATTGGAAATGCCCAATCTTATTGAAGTGCAAACCGATTCTTACAATTGGTTCCTGGAAGAGGGACTCAATGAAGTTTTTAGAGACATTTCTCCGATTGAAGATTATAGCGAGCACCTGAGCTTAGATTTTGTAAGCTTCGTACTGTGCGAGGACGATGTTAAGTATTCAATTGAAGAATGTAAGGAAAGAGATGCGACTTATGCAGCACCACTAAAGGTAAAGGTTAGACTCCGTAACAAAGAGACCGAAGAGATTACTGAGCATGATATTTTCATGGGTGACCTTCCATTAATGACCAAAACCGGAACATTCATTATTAATGGTGCAGAGCGAGTTATCGTAAGCCAGTTGGTTCGTTCGCCTGGTATTTATTATGCCATCAGCCATGATAAGATTGGTAAAGAACTGTTTGCATCAACCGTGATTCCCAACCGTGGTGCATGGTTAGAATATGAGACCGATTCCAATGATGTTTTCTTCGTACGTGTTGACCGTAACCGTAAAGTTCCAGTAACCGTTTTGATCCGTGCATTAGACCACAGCGTATTTGATTACAGCGCTGACCCAAATAAAGGCTGGAACATCGACGAAGAGATTCGCAGTGCCACCAACAGCCAGATTACGGATTTCTTTGGTGAAGAACCCAAAATTTTAGCAAGTATTCAAAAAGACCCATCTGATAATTATCAGGATGGTCTCCTTGAGTTATATAAAAAGCTTCGTCCAGGCGAGCCCCTTTCCGTAGACAGTGCAGAAAGCTTACTCCGCAGTATGTTCTTTGATGCAAGAAGATATGACCTTGCCAAAGTTGGACGTTACAAATTTAATAAAAAGCTGGCATTAAAAAACCGAATCGCAGGATGCAAGCTGGCAGAAGATGTAGTAGATATGGAAACTGGTGAAGTGGTTGCGGAAGCAGAGACCATTCTAACAGAAGAAATGGCTATTGCAATTCAGAACACAGGTGTAAGTCATGTATGGGTGGAAGCGGAAGACCGTAAGGTAAAGATTATTTCCAACCGTATGGTAGACCTGAATCATTTCCTGGATGTAGACAAACAGGAACTTGGCATTACAGAAGAAGTATACTATTTTGCCTTAAAGTATATCCTGGATAACTATAAGACCCTGGAAGAGCAGAAAGAAGCCATTAAGCAGAATGTGAGCAAGCTAATTCCAAAGCATGTTACCACATGGGATATTTTTGCTTCCATTAACTATAACATGCATCTGGAATATGCCATTGGAGTCAATGATGATATCGATCATTTAGGGAACAGAAGAATTCGTGCCGTTGGTGAATTATTACAGAACCAGTATCGTATCGGGCTTTCCAGAATGGAACGTGTGGTACGTGAAAGAATGACGACCCAGGACATGGAAGGAATCTCCCCACAGTCCCTGATTAATATTAAACCAGTTACTGCAGCGGTTAAAGAGTTCTTTGGAAGCTCCCAGCTGTCTCAGTTCATGGATCAGAACAACCCACTTGGCGAGTTGACTCATAAGAGACGTCTGTCTGCATTGGGACCTGGTGGTTTGTCCAGAGATCGTGCCGGATTCGAGGTTCGTGACGTTCACTATTCCCATTACGGAAGAATGTGTCCGATTGAGACCCCGGAAGGTCCTAACATCGGTCTGATTAACTCTCTTGCTTCCTATGCAAGAATTAATGAATACGGATTTGTAGAGGCACCTTACCGTAAGGTAGACAAAAGTGATCCCCAAAATCCTAGGGTTATCGATGAAGTTATTTACCTGACTGCCGATGAAGAAGATAAATTCGTAGTTGCACAGGCAAACGAAAAATTAGATGACAATGGATACTTTGTAAACAATAACGTTTCCGGTCGTTTCCGTGATGAGACCTCTGAATTTGAGAAAAAGAAAATTGATTTAATGGACGTATCGCCAAAGATGGTATTCTCCGTGGCGACAGCGATGATTCCATTCCTTGAAAACGATGATGCGAACCGTGCCCTTATGGGTTCCAACATGCAGCGTCAGGCTGTGCCTCTTCTGGTTACCGAAGCACCTGCGGTTGGTACTGGTATGGAAATGAAAGCAGCAGTTGACTCAGGAAACTGTGTACTGGCTAAGATGGATGGAGTGGTTGAAAAATCTGCTTCTAATGAAATCATAATTAAGAATACGGATGGCAGCAAGACCCGTTATAAATTAGAGAAATTCTCCAGAAGTAACCAGGGAACCTGTATGAATCAGAGACCAATCGTGCTGAAGGGTGAAAGCGTTACCGCCGGACAAGTAATTGCCGATGGTCCTTCCACAGCAGGCGGCGAAATTGCCCTTGGTAAGAACCCATTAATCGGATTTATGACCTGGGAAGGCTATAACTACGAGGATGCGGTACTTTTAAGTGAAAGGCTGGTACAGGAAGACGTATATACTTCCGTCCACATTAATGAATACGAAGCAGAAGCACGTGACACCAAGTTAGGACCGGAAGAGATTACTCGTGACGTTCCAGGTGTTGGTGATGATGCTTTAAAAGACTTGGATGAACGTGGAATTATTCGTATCGGTGCCGAGGTTCGGGCCGGAGATATCCTGGTAGGTAAGGTAACTCCTAAGGGAGAGACCGAGCTGACTGCAGAAGAGAGACTTCTTCGTGCTATTTTCGGTGAAAAAGCACGTGAAGTAAGAGATACCTCCCTTCGTGTACCTCATGGAGAATTTGGTATTATCGTAGATGCCAAAGTATTTACCAGAGAAAACGGAGACGAATTATCACCTGGTGTAAACCAGTCCGTTCGTATTTACATCGCTCAGAAGAGAAAGATTCAGGTTGGAGATAAGATGGCTGGTCGTCATGGTAACAAGGGTGTCGTTTCCCGCGTGCTTCCAGTAGAAGATATGCCATTCCTGCCAAACGGAAGACCTTTGGACATCGTTCTTAATCCACTTGGTGTACCTTCCCGTATGAACATCGGGCAGGTATTGGAAATCCACCTGTCTCTGGCTTCCAAGGTACTTGGTTTTAATGTATCGACTCCGGTATTCGATGGTGCCAACGAGTTTGACATTATGGATACTCTTGAGCTGGCGGATGATTATGTTAACACTCCACTGGATGAATTCCAGGAAAAATATAAAGACCTTTTAGATCCAGAAGTAATGGACTATCTCCTTCACAATCAGGATTACCGGAGACAGTGGGAAGGCGTACCAATAAAACGTGATGGTAAGGTAGCCCTTCGTGACGGTAGAACCGGAGAATATTTTGATGGCTCAGTAACCGTTGGTTTCATGCACTACCTGAAGCTTCACCACTTGGTAGACGATAAGATCCATGCCCGTTCAACCGGTCCTTATTCCTTAGTAACCCAGCAGCCTCTGGGTGGTAAGGCACAGTTCGGCGGACAGCGTTTCGGAGAGATGGAAGTTTGGGCACTGGAAGCATACGGTGCAGCTTACACCTTACAGGAAATCTTAACCGTTAAATCCGACGACGTAGTTGGTCGTGTTAAGACCTATGAGGCCATTATCAAAGGAGAAAACATTCAGGAACCTGGTATTCCAGAATCCTTTAAGGTACTTTTAAAAGAACTTCAGTCACTTGCACTTGATGTTACTGTATTGGATGAAAATGGTAACGAAGTTCTCATGTCAGAAAACATCGATTACAACGATGAAGAAGTAACTCCATTAATCGAAGGCGAAGAGAACTTTGGCTTTGGTAATGAGTCGTTTGAAGGTTTGGATGGTTATGTCGAAAAGGATATTGAGAATTTAGATGATGATATCTTTGGTGATCTGGAAGAAACCGTAAGCCTTGGTGACGATGACGATTATGACTTATAGAAGGGAGTGTCTTTGATGCCAGAAATCAATGCAGTGAATGAAGAACAAAATTTAGTATATGATGCAATCAAAATTGGTCTTGCCTCTCCTGAAAAGATCAGAGAATGGTCCAGAGGAGAAGTAAAGAAACCGGAGACCATTAACTATAGAACACTGAAACCGGAAAAAGACGGTCTTTTCTGTGAAAAGATTTTCGGACCCCAGAAGGACTGGGAGTGTCATTGTGGTAAATACAAGAAAATCCGTTACAAAGGTGTAGTTTGTGACCGTTGTGGTGTTGAAGTAACCAAATCCAGCGTTCGTCGTGAGAGAATGGGACATATCGAGCTTGCTGCTCCTGTTTCCCATATCTGGTACTTCAAGGGAATCCCAAGCCGGATGGGACTGATTTTAGACCTTTCTCCAAGGACTCTGGAAAAGGTACTTTACTTTGCATCATACATTGTACTGGAAAAAGGTCAGAGTGACCTTCAGTACAAACAGGTATTAAACGAAAAAGAATATCAGGAAGCAAGAGAAAAATACGGACAAAATTTCCGCGTAGGTATGGGAGCAGAAGCCATTCAGGAGCTTCTTAAAGATATCGATTTGGAAAAAGAATCCAAAGAGCTTAAGAAAGAGCTGAAGGATTCTACCGGACAAAAGCGTGCCAGAATCATTAAGAGACTGGAAGTAGTAGAAGCCTTCCGTGAATCCGGAAACCGTCCGGACTGGATGGTTCTGACCGTTGTGCCAGTTATTCCTCCAGATATTCGTCCGATGGTTCAGTTGGATGGTGGACGTTTTGCTACCTCCGATATGAACGACCTATATAGAAGAATTATCAACCGTAACAATCGTCTTAAGAGATTGCTGGATTTAGGTGCACCTGACATTATCGTTCGTAACGAAAAGAGAATGTTACAGGAAGCGGTAGATGCGTTGATTGACAACGGAAGAAGAGGAAGACCGGTGACCGGACCTGGTAACCGTGCCCTCAAATCTCTTTCTGATATGTTAAAAGGAAAGCAGGGACGTTTCCGTCAGAACTTGCTTGGAAAGCGTGTTGACTACTCTGGTCGTTCCGTTATCGTGGTAGGACCAGAGCTGAAGATTTATCAGTGCGGTCTGCCAAAAGAAATGGCAATTGAATTATTTAAGCCTTTCGTTATGAAAGAGCTGGTTGCCAAAGGGATTGCTCATAATATCAAATCCGCTAAGAAAATGGTAGAGCGGGTACAAAATGAAGTATTTGACGTATTGGAAGAGGTTATCAGAGAGCATCCGGTTATGTTAAACCGTGCTCCGACCCTTCATAGACTTGGTATTCAGGCATTCGAACCTACTTTGGTAGAAGGTAAGGCAATTAAGCTTCATCCACTGGTTTGTACGGCGTTTAATGCGGACTTTGATGGTGACCAGATGGCGGTGCATTTACCACTTTCCGTGGAAGCACAGGCAGAGTGTCGTTTCCTTCTTCTTTCACCAAACAACCTGTTAAAGCCTTCTGATGGTGGTCCAGTAGCCGTTCCTTCACAGGATATGGTTCTTGGTATCTATTACCTGACCCAGGAAAGACCTGGTGATATGGGTGAAGGACGTTACTTTAAGAGTGAAAACGAAGCTATTTTGGCTTATGAAAATGCTGCTATTACTCTCCATGCCAGAATTAAGGTACGCAGAAATGGCATCAACGCTCAGGGAGAGAGAGAAGAACGGATCATTGAATCCACATTGGGACGTTTTATCTTCAACGAAATTTTAAGCCAGGATTTGGGATTTGTAGACCGAACCAATCCGGACAATTTCCTTAAGCTGGAAGTAGATTTTCACGTAGGTAAAAAACAGTTAAAACAAATTCTTGAAAAATGTATCAATACCCATGGAGCAACCGGAACAGCAGAAACTCTGGACGCAATTAAGGCGTTGGGATATAAATATTCTACCAGGGCAGCGATGACGGTATCCATTTCCGATATGACCGTACCTCCTCAGAAGAAGGAAATTATTGAAGAGGCAGAAAAAACGGTTGATCGGATTCATAGAGATTTCCGTCGTGGTTTGACCACCGAAGAGGAACGGTATAAATCCGTTATTGAAACCTGGAAAGAAGCCGATGATGCCATTACGGAAGCACTCTTAAGTGGGTTAGATAAATACAATAATATTTATATGATGGCAGACTCCGGAGCCCGTGGTTCTGATAAGCAGATTAAACAGCTTGCGGGTATGCGTGGACTTATGGCGGATACTTCCGGTAGAACCATTGAATTGCCAATTAAATCAAACTTCCGTGAAGGTCTTGACGTTTTGGAATACTTTATTTCCGCCCATGGTGCTCGTAAAGGACTTTCCGATACGGCGCTTCGTACAGCCGACTCAGGATACCTGACTCGTCGTCTGGTTGACGTATCTCAGGATTTGATTATCCGTGAAGTTGACTGTGCATCGGAACGTAAAGAGATTCCAGGTATGTGGATTAAGGCATTTACCGATGGCAGGGAAGTAATCGAAGGTCTGGAAGACAGAATTTCCGGCAGATATGCTTGTGAAACCATCTTAGATGACAACGGCGAGGTAATTGTAAAAGCAAATCATATGATTACACCTAAACGTGCGGCTAAGATTATGAAGACCAAGGAGATTGTTGAAGCAGATAATAATGCTAAGATAAAGATTCGTACCATCTTAACCTGTCGTTCTCACATTGGAGTTTGTGCGAAATGTTATGGTGCCAACATGGCAACCGGTGAAGCGGTACAGGTTGGTGAAGCAGTTGGTATTGTGGCGGCTCAGTCCATTGGTGAACCAGGAACACAGCTTACCATGCGTACCTTCCATACTGGAGGTGTAGCGGGTGATGATATTACCCAGGGTCTTCCTCGTGTCGAAGAACTTTTTGAAGCAAGAAAGCCAAAGGGACTTGCAATTATTGCCGAGTTTGCTGGAACAGTAGCAATCAGCGATACCAAGAAAAAACGTGAAGTAATTGTTACCAATAAAGAAACCGGAGAGTCCAAAGCTTACCTCATTCCATATGGTTCCAGAATCAAAGTTAGCGAAGGACAGGAATTGGAAGCTGGAGATGAACTGACCGAAGGTAGTGTAAATCCACATGATATCCTGAAAATTAAGGGTGTTCGCGCGGTACAGGATTATATGATTCAGGAAGTTCAGCGCGTATATCGTCTCCAAGGTGTAGAAATCAACGATAAGCATATCGAAGTTATCGTACGTCAGATGCTTAAAAAGATTCGAATTGAAACCAACGGAGATTCTGAATTCCTACCAGGAACATTAGTGGATACCTTGGATTTTGATGATGAAATCGAACGTTTACAGGAGGAAGGAAAAGAGATTCCAGAAGGAAAGCAGGTTATGCTGGGTATTACCAAAGCATCTCTGGCTACCAACTCATTCCTTTCAGCCGCATCCTTCCAGGAGACCACTAAGGTTTTAACCGAAGCCGCGATCAAAGGTAAGGTTGACCCACTGATTGGTCTGAAGGAAAATGTAATCATTGGTAAATTGATTCCTGCCGGAACTGGTATGAAGAGATACCGTAATGTCCAGCTGAGCACAGATGGAGAAGAAGTACGTGCGGTGGAAGAAATCGTTGAATTGCCACAGGGTGTGGATGATGTGGACGATTTTGCTGAGGATGATTTTATGGAAGAAGCTTTTGAAGACTTCGAGAATATTGATGCATAAGAAATGATAGGAGAGGCCCTTTTTGCTGCTGTGAGCGGCGGAAGGGGTCTCTTTTTATAGATTCGTTGACGAAATTTTAAAAAGCAATTATAATTAATGTAGTATATTTTTAGGAGGGGTAAGCATTATGGATAGTCAAAATATGAATCGCAGAGAATTGATTGAGCAACTTTCACAGGAGCTGGGAATGAACGAAAAGGCGGGGGATGAGAGATCTGTTTTTGTGGGGTCGACTGGAACGATGTTTGTGGATGACCGGATTTATGAAGAGGAGAGGCAGAAGAGGGACGTGGTTAAGGAGGATGATCCTTGGAGTAAGCTGGAGTTGAAACCCAATGATTTTAAGTAAACTTTGTGTTTGGTGGCTGAGAGGACGCTCCTGGGGATAGACTTCGAACGCCTGAACCAGCGTCTTTCAAATCCCTTCGAGTGCCCACGCTCCACCCACTCCATTGAGCCTCTATGCGGGGAATTGTCTCGGGCAGTGGCCCTCCACAATACCCCAGAGTC
>JAVBLX010000179.1:0-11061 GCA_031553075.1 Acetivibrio sp. | reverse complement strand
ATAATATCAGGCACAATATGATAATGCTCTACCGCAAACATTTTACCAGTACGCGCAAAGCCTGATTGTACTTCATCACAAATCATTAATACCCCATGGTGTTTGAGAACTTCCCTGATTTCCTTAAAGTAATTTTCCGGTGGTGTGATAATTCCACCATTCCCCTGGATTGGTTCAAAGAGAAACGCTGCAACATCGGAATCTCTTTTTAAGATTTCTTCTATTTCATTCCTTGTCTTTTCCGGGGAATGGGATACCTGATAGAAATCTTCCGAAAGGAACGGATCGGCTCTCCACATATTTAATGAGGTTGCCGCCATGGTCAGATTGGTCCGTCCGTGGAGACTATTTTCCAACACAATGAATTTCTTCTTTCCCGTATAGATTCTGGCAAGGAGCATAGCTCCCTCATTGGCTTCTGATCCAGACATACAGAAAAAGGAATTACTTAGTTCACCTGGAAGTACACGGCTGAGTCGTTCCGCCAGTTCTACAATCGGCTCTGTTAAATATACATTGGTAACGTGCTGCAAGGTAGATAATTGTTTTATTACTGGATTGATGATTTCCGGGTTGCTATGCCCACAGTTCATAACCGAAACGCCGGCGAAAAAATCCAAATATTTTTTATCTTCGGTATCATATAAATACTGCATATCACCACGCACAAATACTGGTGGTTTTTTATAAAAATGCCCCAGGCAGGGCATTAAATATTCCTTTCGCATACCAAGTACTTCTTCACTGTTTTTCATGCTTTCTACATTCACGCTTAATCCTCCTAACGATCTATTAACGATCACCTAACTATCTCCTGACTTTTTATGTCTTGACATGGGATTCTCTTAAAACTCAAGTGAACCAAATGAATAATTCTTTTGCATAAAGCCAGCTTTATAATTTTGTTCATATATTTCAGGATTTTTCATTGCACATTGATACCCCTTTATGACCTCGATTAAATCCTTCTCTGACAAATACATTCCTTCGATTCGGAAGTAACATAAACCGGCTTCTAAAAGTCCCTTTGCCAGTGGCAAGTAACACAGAGGCTTATATAACAGCATATGATTTCTGCCATGCTGATCCATATAAACAGGATGTTCCATTCCTTTTTCATCCTTCAAATGCAAACTATCTGTCGTTTCTCCATCTGTATTTTCATACAAATTATGCTCCATATACATCACCGTAGGTGAGCCATGCACAATTAGCTCCGCTTTTTCTCCCAATCGGCGGATAAGAGAGAGCATCTCCTCCAGAGTCGCTTCCGGTGAAATTGTAATACGGTTTAAGCCAAGACCCAGAAAAAGCTCTGCCGCCTTGCTATTTAGAAGATTCAATGGATAATCGCCAATCAATTCATATTCTCCAAATGCTTTTACCGCTCCTAAATTGGTTACCATCACCCCATCAAGACCAGAAAAGCCTGCTAAAAACTGTTGATACTCTTCCATTTGCCGGTCAAACATCATATGAGGAAGTGAAAGATATATTTTACTCTTGCCCTTTTCTTGGCACAACCCTGCTATTTCTTGTTTAGAAAACGGCTTATCCGGCTTAAAAACATCTCCTGACAAATATATCTCATCCACTTCATGCTCAAGGCAAATCTGGGCTTGTCTTATATTATTTACTTTAATGCAGAGTTTTCCTTTACCAGCCACCGATAATTTATCAGCTGAAGCCAGCCTTTCCTCTTTTTGCCCATCGTTTGTCATAAGCCTTTCATTGATTTTATCAATGGCTTCCTGCGTAATCCCTCTCTCTTCTGTTGCAATACTGAACATTTTTCCACTGCTGTAAAGAGCCCCAGTTCCTTCATAACGTTCATTTATATTACTAAGTCCTGGATTTCCAAAAGCATATGCAACGGATGTATCTCTTTTTCGGTTCTCATGTAGTAAATTGGAATCTTTTTTACGGTCATAACAAAGGGGATCATCTAAATAACGATCAATGGAATCTCGATATATCCGTATCAGCATCTGTAAATAATCCAAGCTTCTCATCCGGCCCTCCATTTTGAAGGAAGTAATTCCACCTTCTATCAGTTCGGGAATATTTTCGTACATACACATATCTTTTACGGCTAACGGAAACTTTGTATCATATGATTTACCATTCTGCACCACATTATAATTCCACCTGCATGGCTTTAAGCATCTTCCCCTGTTAGAGCTTTGTCCAAACAGCATCCCGCTATATAAACATCGGCCGCCATGAGTCACACACATATCACCATGAATAAAATATTCCAATTCCATGTCTGTAACCCCAGACAAATATTTACTATATGCAAGAGATAATTCTCTGGACAGCACCACTCTGCTTACTCCCATTTCTCTAAGCGCCTGAATCATCTCCAGATTATGTACATTCATCATAACCGAGGAATGCACTGGAATATCAATTTCCAGCTCCTTTAATAGAGCAATTGTCGCAAAGTCCTGCACAATCAATGCATCGGGCTTTACATCACCCAGTAACAAAAGAAGCTCTTTTAATTCTTCCAGCTCTCCATCACTATACATATTATTTACGGTAATATATACCTTTTTCCCATGGGAATGTGCTATCTTAGCTGCTTCAAATAATTCCTTGTCTTCAAAATTATAATTTTTACGATGAAGACGCATATTCAGGTTTTTTGCACCAAAATAGATGGCATCGCAGCCTTCCTTTACTATATTTTGAAAAATTTCAAATGTTCCTGCTGGTGCTAATAGCTCCACCACTTTATTATTAAAATAATGTTCCATAAATGCCTCTTTTCTCAATTGCAGTTACTATAACAAGCAATATAGTACGGCAATCAAAAAGCCATGTCAATAATAAGTTCTAGTTTTTGACATGGCCAACATTATATCGTTTAAAGTTGTGAAGCATTTTGATTTATTCCTCTTGGTACAAAATCCGAAAATAATTCAGATACTCTTTAAACTGATCTTGCGCATTCAAACAGGTATCTTTTAAATAACCTTGTTCATCGCCCCATTCTTGAAGTCCACGATAATAAAACATTTTCATTTTTTCATCAATGATAAATGGAACAACATTATTATGAAGACATTCTTTAAATAAAATTAATCTTCCCACACGACCGTTTCCATCCTGAAACGGATGAATGCGCTCAAATTTTACATGAAAATCAATTATTTCATCTATTGTTTTTCGATTAGATAAATTATAGTCTCCTAATAATTTTTTAATCTCAGTCTGTACCTGCTCCGGTTGTGTAGTCTCTCTTCCGCCAACCTCATTGGGCAACTTCTTATAACCACCTACTACAAACCAATTCTTTCGACTATCACTCGTTCCATTTTTCAATACAGCGTGAAGTTCCTTTATAAACTTTTCCGTAAGTACATGGGTCGCCTGGTCTATTATCATGTCAATACATCGAAAATGATTTGCCGTTTCTACAATATCATCTACATTAAAAGATTCATTTTCAACGCCCATTGTATTTGTTTCATAGATATAGCGAGTTTGATCATGTGTCAATCTGCTCCCCTCTATATGGTTAGAATTATAGGTCAAATCAATTTGTACTTTATGATAGATTCCGCCAGATACCTTGCCCATTTTTTCGGCTTTTAAAACCTCTAGTAATGTGCGAGGGGTATTCTCACTCTTATTAATTCGTTCTGGTCGTTCAGCGTCTTCCGGAATATTCCATGTTTTTCCGGTTAAGAACACACCTTCTATTTTACCATGTGCACAATAGTTTCTCACTGTCCGATCAGATATTCCCCACCGTTTTGCCATTTCTGAAACCGATCTATATATCATAGACATTTCCTCCCATTTATAACATTATATAATATTATCGGCAAAAACTCAATCTTACATTCATTTTCCTTCGTCTTTTTGCCGATATTGGTACCCCGTTTTGCCCTTTGAGGGAATTGGCGATGGGGGAGGGATATTTCAACTATTCAAGTTCTATAAAATATAACCTGGAATCATAATCTACTTCAACCCGAACCCGTTCATTAAATCCTGTCCCTCCATAAGCCTGTTTCAGTTTAACGCCACAGTGATTCAGATTCCTTCCGTACACCCGGAAATTTTCTCCAACCTCTTCCATCTTCATAAACCGTGCCACCAAATGATGTGGAATAGAATCTTTTTTGATATGAACCGGAGATACGGTGTTAATCAAATCCCCAAATGCCATAATATCAACATTTCCCGGAATATCATAAAAATGATACATAAAGTCATCTTTTAGGCCTCTGGTCTTTAGTTTTCGGTAAATATCATCAAGCCTTCCTTTTTCTTTCTTCGCTTTCACCATAAATGCCCTTGTTTTATCCTTTGAAACCATTAGCCACTTAACATCCGAATCCACTTCTCGGGTCAAGCGGTAAAAGTCACCTGTGAATACTACATCACGCCACTTCTTATAAAGGGCAATCTGCGCTTTGATTTCCTCAAGCTCACGGGTGGAAAGCTCACATAAATTCAATTCATATCCTAAAAGGCCAAAGCATGCTACATGAAATCTGGTTGATAATGGTGTGTTTCGTAGTGTCTGGTGATTTGGACATGCAGATACATGGGCTCCAAGTACGGAATTGGGGTATCCGTAGCTATATCCTTCCTGAATTGTCAGGCGGCAGACAGCGTCTGAGTTATCGCTCGCCCAAATTTGCGGCATGTAGGATAAAATACCTAAATCAAATCGGTTTCCACCAGCACAGCAGCCTTCAAATAAAATATGTGGAAAGGCTTTTGTCAGTTGCTCCAAAATCTCATATAAGCCCACTACATAGCGATGGTAGAACCCTCCCTGATTTTGAGGCGCTAACTGGTTGGAATAGGCATCGGAAAAAATTCGGTTCATATCCCATTTGACATAGGATATATTCCCGCTGGAAAAAACTTTTTTCATTGATTCCACTATATATTCGCGAACGTCCTTCCGGGTAAGATCTAAAATCATCTGGTTTCTTCCCTCACTATGATGATTTCCTGAAATCGTTACAGCCCAGTCTGGATGATTGCGGTAACATTCACTGTTTTCATTTAACATTTCTGGTTCAACCCAGATACCAAAATCCAGACCGAGAGCATTGATTTTATCAGCTAGTCGTTTGATTCCGCCTGGAAGCTTTTTCAGGTTTGGTTCCCAATCTCCGAGAGATGATGTGTCATCATTTCGTTCACCAAACCAGCCATCATCCATCACAAATAATTCAATTCCTACCTCTTTCGCTTCTTTCGCCAGCTTGAGAAGCTTTCCTTCGTCAAACTTAAAATAATTTGCTTCCCAGCTATTAACTAATACTGGGCGTGTTTTATTCTTCCATTCGCCTCTGACAATATGATTTCTAACAAAATCGTGAAGCTGGTGACTTAAGGTTTCAAAACCATTCGCTGAGAATGATACTGCCGCCTCCGGGCTTTCAAAGCTTTCTCCCGGCAGCAGTTCCCATTGAAAACCTCTTGGATTAATGCCGTTTACAAAGCGACTCTTACCATATGGGCTTACCTCCAATGCTTCATAGTGATTACCGCTGTACAAAAGATGAAAACCATAGCAGTCACCAAATTCTTCGGTAGTATGCGGATCACTTATCATAACAAAAGGATTGGCACGGCTGCTGCTTACCCCGGCCATAGTCTGATTTACAAACATACCACTTTCTACCAGATGGTCACTACGATTCATTTCTCTGGCCCAGGCTCCAGTAAAGTTCGTAAACCTTAGACCCTTTCGGTCAAAATCCAATTGCATGCTCATAAGCCGATTTATAGTGATAGAACGCTCTCCTTCGTTTGTCAGGACAGCTCGTCTTGATATTACATCACATTCAGCGTATACAGAATAGTAAAGAATTAACTTGATCTTATGTGAATTTTCGGATAATATCACTTTCAGATGTGATACTTTTTCCTCGCCAATTGAGATTTCTCCAGAGTTGGAAGACACTCCATAGGAGGATGGAAGGCTTTTTAGTTCTTCCTTTTTCGTTAAAATTTCTGCGGACTCAAACAGAAAATCACTGGAACTGCTTCCATCTGCAAATCTCAATTCAAGAAATGGCTCTCGAATATCGCCTTTACCATAAGAGGACATTTCCAGACAACGATCCTCCAACCCAAGCGCAGGAAATTCCTTTCCATAAGCAATCCCATTGCCTGCGACAAATTCTTTTGGTTCCTTGAGGCCCAAGGTTTCTGGTAGCATATTCTGAATAAAAATTCCCGTTTTTCCTTCTATCCCTTCCAAAAAAATCGCTTCTCCATAATGATATTGCTCCAGATGACCAGATTTTGTTACACCAAATATGTAGCTGGTATGCTTTGTTTGTAAAGCAATTAATTTTTCGTCTATCTTTTTCATAAAAACTCCAATCTATGTGCCTTGCACATTTATTAATCAGTACTTAAGACTGCTTTATTGTCTTTTTTTACTCCCGTCTACGTGCCTTGCACGCTATATTATTTTTTTCTTTCTTTTAACTCTTCTGAAATTTCCTTCAAGCGTGTTTCTGTCAGTTTATACTTTTTCATAAAAAACAGAATGCTTATAGTCAATCCAATCATTGGGATTGCTATCATAATTGCCCGCAAGCCAAAAAGTGTTCCCGTTGTCTGAACCGTCTCATTAACATTCAGACCAATCACATCCAGACCGATGCCGGCAATTAGCACAGATACTGCGGATGCCAACTTAACAACAAAGGTCTGCAAAGAAAAGACAACACTTTCATTCCGCTGACCATTTTTCCATTCACCATAATCTACTGTGTCTGCAAGGAAAATGGTAGTCAATACAGTAGCCAGCCCGAAGCCTATGAAAATAATGACTGCTGCAATACATAGAGCTACTAAATTCTTAATATTAAGAGTTCCCAGTATAAATAAAATGGTATAGCCTGTAAGCGTGGTAATAATGGCTCCCATGAGAATTTTTTTGCACTCAAATTTCTTTCTTAAAATTGGTAGTGTCATCATGGAAAGTATCTGAGCTGCTCCACCAACGGTTCCGAACACACCATACAATGCTGCATTGCCAATATCATATTTAAAGAAATAAATTGCCAACTGCTGGGTCAAGTAGAGCGATGAGTTAAACATAACGATGGAAACCACCACAATAAGGGCCTGGTCATTTTTTAACAAGGAAGAAAACATCTCTTTCATTCTTGGACTCTTTTCGGCTACACGAACCTTTTCTTTTACATTCATTACCGTTATGGAAATGGCCAGAATAAAAATTGCCGCTACCATAATGGCAAAATATGCAAAACCTTTTCGTTCACTCCCACCACCTAAAATTGGTACCAGAACCATTGTAAGCGCGGTTGGAACCGCAAAGCCCACCCCTGCACAGCTTCGTGCAATAACTGAAATATTTTCACGATCCTTACCCACTTCCGTAATCGCTGGTATCATCGACCAAAAAGGAATATCCATAATGGTATAAGAGATTCCCCACAACAAATAGGCAACGGATGCATAAACCAAAAGGGAGTTTCCCGTAAGGCTTTCCGGCACTGCAAACATAAAATACAGGATTGCCGCATTAAGTGTCGTTCCAATCATAAGCCATGGGCGGAATTTACCCATTTTGGTGTTGGTTTTTTCCACAACAACGCCCATTAGAGGGTCGTTAAATGCATCAAACAGCCTGGCTGCCATAAAAAGAACGCCGATAAAGGTTGCATTAATCCCCAGAACGGTATTGTAATAATACATAAGAAAACCAGCTACCAGTGCATACACCATGTCTTTTCCCACTGCACCGATTCCATAAGAAAGCTTCACACTATTTTTCATTTTTAAGCTCCTATCTGCCCGCTTCGCCGGGCGTAAAATCAAGGTGATTGAAAATTGATTTTTTCAACATATAAAGAATTATAATCAAAATTTACTTTTAATTCAGCTTTTAATTCAGCTTTTAATTCAGCTTTTATTTCAGCTTTTATTTCAGCTTTTATTTCAGCTTTTAAAGATATCTTACTTAATTTGAAACATAAGCGTTATTTTCTCCAAGCCTTCTCCCTGTATAATAAGAACTCCTTCTCCCACAATACCAATTGTTTTTACATAAGTACCACCCATGCCGCCTTTCAGACTGATTATATCCGGACCAATTATTTCAAGCGCTCCCTTAACCGAAAGCCTCAAAGGTTCCTGATAGTAAGGCATTAAATTTCCGTTTTCATCTCTCATGGAAAAACGTATAGAGGCCACATCATAAGTTTCACCGGAAACCAATTCTTGCGTGTTCGCTTTAACCTCCAGCTTTTTCTTTATGGAAGGAACTTTTTCGACGGTCTTGACTACCTCTCCATCCTTTACTGCCTCAAACCGGTAAGTGGTAACATTGCCACCCCAATTGCCTACATATTCGTAAAATAATCGAACTCCATCATCAAGCTTAAGTCCTTTTGTAACCATCAGCTTTGCCATTTTAAGTTTAAGAGAAAGGGGCAGACTATTCATTCCGTATTTTGCTACGCCCGTCAAAATCTCCTTTAAGGCATCTGCTGTTTTTATATCATATCCCTCCCCTTTTTCCAGCAGACAGCCGATGAAATCATCTACTCGAACAGGTGGATGAGGCATATGAGGAAATTGCTTTCGATCCGGGAAAAACTCACGAACAAACTGGTTATTCCGATACAAGCGGACACTGTCTCCATTGGTAAAACAGTAGACCTCTCCGATATTTCCGCCAGGATATTCGCCAATGTCCATGGTAGAGCTTACTTCCATTACCACTTTGTCATCTGACTGACTGGCATATACAAATGCTGCCATCTTAGGATTGCGGAACATATCCATGACGCCATGATAGCAAATCCGATCACCACTGCCAAAATCCTTGTGAGTATTGTAGTCAAACATACACCAGCCAAAACCTCCGGCAATTCCGTCTTCTCTGTAATAAGCATCCACAACTCTGGCATGCCTTAAGGCATGTTCCAGGCGATGTGCTTCTGAGTCAAAGGCTTTTGTCGGGAACATATGACCATTGTATTCGCTGACCAGATAGCCTTTGGAAACATCCGGTGTCACACTTGCTTTTGAATCAACCCCCTGATTTTTTCCTGTATGTACAAAATCATTGTAGGTATAGACATCTTCCAGTAAATTACTTTTTTTAAGGAAGCGTACTCCCCCGGTTTGCCGTGATGAGTCCAGCTGATGTGCAATATCATTGGTTCTTTGATAAAAAGCATCATCATCCTGGGACTCATTAATCCGTACTCCCCATAAAATCACAGAAGGATGATTTCGGTATTGTATCACCATTTCTTCTACCATTTCACAGGCGATTTCCTTCCATTCCTCATCACCAATATGCTGCCATCCAGGAAGTTCCGTAAATACCAGCAGTCCCATGGCATCGCAGGCATCAATAAAGGCCTGACTTTGAGGATAGTGAGAGGTTCTGACTGCATTCAGCTGAAGCTCTTGTTTTAGAATTCGCACATCTTCTCTTTGAGTCCGATCTGGCATGGCATATCCCACATAAGGGTAGCTTTGATGCCGATTCAACCCACGAATTTTTATTTTATTACCATTGAGATAAAACCCATCCTTTTCAAAGCGGGCACTGCGGAATCCTATGGTGGTTACTACCTGATCAACCAACCGTTCCCCATCATAAAGCATGGTAATCAAGTCATAAAGGACCGGCTCCTCCAACGTCCATAATTTAATATCCTGTGCTTTCATGGTGATTGCGGTTTCCTTTTTTTCCGCAAAGTGTTTTTGAGAGCTTATAATCTTAACCTGACCAGTCTCTGTATTTTCATTACACCATGGGGCTGGGGCACCTTGATGCTGAACCAGATTTTGTTGAATTCGAAATAACTTTTTATCTCCACTCTGAAGTTCCCCGCCTATCAAGACCTTTGATACTACTTTGGGAGCTTCCAGAACCTGTTCTGTTATAGCAAAAACATCCTGAATCCAAGCCGCATTCTTTATTTCCAAAAATGCCTTTCGATAAATTCCGCCATACGTCATATAATCAATGACATTTCCAAAAGGCGGCATATTTAACGTCTCCCGGCTGTCAACCTTTACCACCAGCACATTTTCCTCTCCCAGCTTAAGATAATCCCGTAAATCAACGGTAAATGCTGTATAGCCACAAAAATGTTCTTTTATCAAAATTCCGTTTACAAACACGGATGCTTTATGAGCAACGCCCTCAAAGGTTAAGAAAACACGTTTATCCTCCCATTCAGTTTGTGCCGTAAAGATCTTTTGATAACCAGAAATAAAGCTATAGCTGGCTTCATCAAAGTAGTGATATGGTAAACACGCATTGGTATGGGGAAGGGCTACTTCCTCCGTTACCTCCCTAGAAAAATCAAATTCTTCCGTATCCGCCAAATAGTTTTTTGAGTACTTCCAGCTTTCATTCCATGGTATTCTCATGTTTCGCTCCCATCTGCCCACTCCTGAGCACGTAAAATATGTTTATTTTTTCTTTGTATCAAACAGAATGTGTTTCGATACCTCGAATTAATATTTCTGCCATTTCCTCTAAGGCCGCTTCATAAGAAATCCCCGCATCAATCAAAATCGGCTTCTGGAAAAACTGTTCAATCGTAGCCTCCAACATAGTTTTAAATATCACAACATTGATGGCTCGCATTTTCCCTTCCTTCATCGCCTGCTCAAAAAGCTGTATCGTCGGCTCCCAATCAGTTTCCAGTCGTCTCTCCACTTCCTTATAAGCCACCGGAAACTTTTCTCGCATATTGTATACTTGCTGCAAATTAATATTCTTATATCGATCTGGCAGGACTATGATAATTTTTCTGATTTTTTCCATTATGTCCATGTTAGTATTATCAATAATCTTTTTTTCTTCCTCTTTGATCGCACCAAAGCAATAATCTACCATAGCAAAAAAAAGTTCATCCTTATCTTGAAATACGGTATAAAGAGTCTTTTTACTCATAGATAACTTTTTCGCAAGATCATCCATCGTAAATTTCAGTCCCTTTTCGTTAAATGCTTCAATTGCTGCTTCTAATATCTTCTCTTTCATAACAAACTCCAATCTAAACCAACAATCAA
>JAVBLX010000052.1:0-37172 GCA_031553075.1 Acetivibrio sp. | reverse complement strand
TTTTCCCTGGCTAAAGCTTCTGTTACGAATCAGTCTTATCTTTCTTTTATTAGCATACTATTCAAGAAATATACAAGATACCCTTTGGCGCTTATGAACCACCTATTTGATGAAGGGCAGGTTTTTTATAAAAGCAGGATTAAACCATACATCTATCCATACATGGTCTCTTATAATTAAATTAGAGCGTGTGTATATGTGCTTGTATAGTAGAGCCAAAGTCTGCCGATATGGGGTTTTGGGATTTCATGGTATGACGCCTTTAGCCTGCACTCGCAAAGGGGAAACAAATATGCGAAAGAAGGCGATACGAGCCGCACCTAAGGTCGGCTGATATATCCTGCGACCGGAGAAGCGATCAACAAATACTTAAATTCCGGCGGTGCTTTTGCCAAAAACGGGAGAACATAACCTGGGAGGAAGCCATGACCATTATAAACAAGGCGAGTAAGATTGCGGGCTATAAGCTGAAAAAGGGAAGCTACGAAGCTTATTCTGATGCATCCAAGGTCAGTAAGTGGGCAGCAAAATCGGTAAGTCGTTATGTTAGCTCAGATTTGTTTGTTCATGGCAAAAAACTCCGTCCGACGGAAAACATCACTCGTGGTGAAACTGCTGTTGCAGTGCTGACGCTATTGCAAAAAGCGGAACTGGTTGATGTAAGGTAGTATTACGTTTACAAGGATACACAAAAGAAGGAGATGATTTGATGAAAAGACAAAATAACGTATGGCATCTATTATTCGAGCAACCAACAGTCAAACCCGAATGTCATGCCTATGATAAAGAGGGGCCAAGATAATGAAAATATTGGTGGTAGATAATATCTGCCAAAGGCTCATGGAACTTGAAATAACCATCAAGACCATATTTCCCGATGAGGAGGTCAAGTCGTTCATTGACCCGATGATGGCTGCTAAATACGGCGTCCGGCACAATGTTGACATCATAATAGCGGAAAGAAAAATGAGGCCTATAGACGGCTTCCAAATGGCAGGTCTGGTACACAAATTCAACAGCATCATCAAAATCTATCTGATTATAGAAGCGGATGAAACCTTTGACGGTGTCGATGACAGCAACGTTGCCGATTGGCTTGAAAGGCCGAATATCGAAAAAAAACTAAGGGAAATTGCGGCGGAGCAGCAGGCGTGACCTTATCGCCCGCACGCGCAAAGGGGGAACGAACATGCGAAAAAAGACGATACGCGCCGCACCTTGTGCATGACAAATAAGCATGCATGCTTGGTAAAATCCACAGTACAAAACGAGAACAATCCCAAATTAGGAGGATATACATATGAAAGGTAAAAGAATTTTTTCCATCTTGCTCAGCATTCTTTTGGTGGTGACGCTCTTGCCGAGTGTGAGCATACCCGCACGGGCGACTCAGATTACCACAGCTTTAGATTTTGTAAACACCATTACAAGCGACAGCACCGGTGATGGTTGGAGTTGGAATCAGGCCCAAAGCACCCTTACGCTTAATGGCTTAGATTTAAGTGTTGCTAGTGCCGATGACCCGATTCACCTTCCTGCCGGTGCGAAAATCAATGTAACCGGTAACAGCACGATTTCCAGTACTAATACTGCTTATATCATAGTTAGTGGCATAAGTGGCCTGGACAATTTGACAATCAACGTCGATCAAGGTGTGACGCTCACCATCAATGTAAGTGGCGGAGCGACTAGCGGAATGCAGAGATACGGCATTTATTTGGAGGACGATAACAATGGAGCCCTTACTAAAACGGGCAAGGGAACGATTACCATTACCACCGGCGACTGCACTGGTTCAAGCTCCCGGAATACCGCAGTGTTCTGTGAGAAGGCCTTTGTCATGCAGGACGGCGTGATTAACGCCAACGCTGGGCAAGCTATGCTCCAAGGGTGTGGTATAAACGCTGACCAATTCAAAATGAACGGGGGCAATCTTAATGTCACATCCACCAGCACCGGCACTGTTAACGGTGGTATGCTTGTTAGTACCTTCGTTTTCAACGGTGGTGAAGTTGATGCTACAGGTGCCGTCAAAGCGTTTATATCAGCGCCCAGCCCGACAATCACCAACTATGTCTACAAGTCAAACGCAAGCGGCGGCGCTTTTACCGGTGACTGGATTAGCCCCGGCACTACGCCTCTGACTTGGACGGATAAGCACGTTGCGTTGAAAAAGCTTCCAACATTTACCGTAACCTACGATGGCAACGGCAATACGTCCGGCAGCGTCCCTACAGACACGGGAGGCTACTTAAGCGGCGCAACGGTCACGACTAAAAGCAACTCGGGCACTCTCTTTATACGTAATTATACCTTTGCCGGTTGGAATACTGCTGCTGATGGTACAGGAACAAAGTACGCAGTGGGCGATACTTTCACCATCACTGGAAACATAACGCTGTACGCCCAATGGGACTACACACTGTATTTTAACCCTGTTGACGGCAAACTGTATGCACTATACGCAGCACCAACCTACAGCGATGAGGTCACTACCCTTACTGGCTGGAGCGCGGGCGGCAGCCCCGGTAACCATACGCTTGACCTCAACAATTTCAGCTTTACCACCAGCATGGGAACCGCGCTATGCCTGCCGTCCGGCGGCACGATAAATGTAACCGGCAACAGTACGATTTCGAATACAAGCACCACCACTAGTCCGAACAGAGGCATCTATGCAGAGGGGAATCTGACGATTGATGTCGCCAGTGGTGTAACACTTACCGTCACCAGTGGTCGGCATTCATCGGTTACTAATTATGCCTACGGCATCTGTGCGACCGGCCGCTCATTCGAGAAAAAAGGCGCCGGTACGCTTGCTGTCACGGGAGGTGGTGTTGGATTTACCAGTGACACCGGCAATATCTACGGGATTGATTGTGCTGATTTCACAATGTCGGCCGGAACGCTTAATGCGGTCGCCACAGGCGGCAACCATGCGACGCGCGTGCGCTTGGCAATATCCAGCAGTGGCAATTTCACTATGGCGGGCGGCACCATCTTTGCCAGCATCAATGCTGCCGCCGTGCAGGGGACTTCTGGTGCTATGAAGGTGACCGGCACTGCGCCCACCAACATCAGCATTAACGGTAAGAGTGCCAGTGTGTATAACGTCCCTGCCTCATTTGTCTCAGGCGTCATCGTGACGACAACCGGCAGCGCACCTGTTGGGGATGCAAAAATTACTTTGACGGGTGATGATTCAACCCAAGGCCCATCTGGTGGAAGCAGTTCGGAGGAAAGCAGCTCTGCACCCACAACTGAACGCAAAGTACCTGTCATCGTGGATGGCAAAGAGGTCAATATTGGTACAGTGACCACAAAAGGCGATACCACGATTGTAACGGTAGACCAAAAGGCCCTTGACACACAAATCACCGCTGCGAAAGACAGCGTGGTTATTCCTGTAACAACAGCAGCGGATACCAATAAGGTCGTCGCACAGCTTGTAGTGAAAAACGTGGAGGATATTGCAGCCAAGGATATGACACTTTCGGTCCAAGTGGGAAATATCAGCTATGACCTGCCAGCGGCAGCAATTGACACCAAGGCTCTTATGGAGAAATTTGGCACAGATGACCCCGCCAAGGTGCCCGTTAGTATTGAAATTAAAACCCATGTAAGTGCGGAGACGCAGACACAGGTAGAGACAGCAGCTAAGAAATTGGGTGCAGAAATTGTAATTCCTGCTGTTGAGTTCCACATTACGGCTGCCTATGAGGGGAAAGAGGTTGAGGTTGACACCTTTGACAGCTATGTGGGCAGAACAATGGAAATTACCCCAGAACAGGCTAAAAAGATTACAACCGCAATCGTTGTTAATTCAAACGGCACAACACGCCATGTTCCTACTAATGTTTATAAAAAGGATGGCAAATGGTATGCCGAGATTAATAGCCGTACCAACTCCACCTATGTATTCGTTTATAAAGACAGCAGGTTCACAGATATTTCTGGAAAATGGTACGCTTCATTCGCTAAGGAAGTGTCAGAACGAAAAATTATGGTAGGCTTTAACAAAAACAGTATCTTTAAAGGAGACAGTGCGATCACCAGTGCTGCTTTAATGCAGGTATTGGTTCGTTCCCTCGGACTTCCAGAAACGGGAAATACGAAGGTATTCAAAAAAATCAATCAAAAGGCATCTTATGCTGGAGCATTGGGGACTGCTTATGAATATGGAATCATTACCAAGAAAGAAGCAGCCGCCTTTAATCCAACGGCAAAGATTACCCGGCAAGATGCGATGGTATATATTCAAAGAGCAGCCAAGGTACTTAATTACACGGGCAAGAATGGAAAACTTGCCAAGTATGCGGATGGAGCAAGTGTGAGCGCAAAAAATAAGGCAGCCGTAAAATTTGCGATTGGTTCTGGACTTGATACAGGAACCGATGGAAAATGGCGTCCCAATGCTAAGCTGACCCGTGGGGAAACAGCAGCAATTGCAATAAAGCTTTTACAGAAGGCAAAAGTGATTGATGTTAGAATCGAAGAATAATTAATGGCATTTGCGGGTGTGACGGCAAAAGCAGTTAGCAAAACCTACGGTGAAGCAGATATAAGAATAATGCAGTACCGAAGCGTGCTCTGAAATCAGTTTAAAAGGTTAAGGAGTTACTGCTGAATCGTGCATGGATTGAACAGACAAGAGATAAATAACGAGCTACAACTGTTCTATTCCATTGAATATTTCTGCCTCTTTGGTCTATAACGCTCAATGAGAACTTGATTATCCGGTTTTAATAATGTATAACCAATGAAAAAAGAAGACTTTATGGGCAGAAATTTTCAATGAGAAAGGTGCGATTTATATGGATATTAAGCGCGAAGGTTATTTGCAGCAGTTAATCTCCTACCGTTTTGTTGGACTGGTGAGTAGTCAGAAAGGATATTGGTAAACGATGGTATGATGATAATGGTATCTTGAACATCAGCCTGACTGATTTTTTTGGATAAAACAGTTATTTAACGGAAGCCTATGCTGTGCTTTACAATTATTAAGGACATTTTTCTAAAAGAAAATTTTAGAAGATGTCCTTTTTGTTATAGTCAACAATTAATAGCTGTGCATCTGTTTTATCTGGGTTGCCAATATCGATTGCCTTATTAAAGGTTGCTTTAGTACCATGAGGGTAATACAACCAGTCATATTTGCAAATTATTGAAAATTGGTACTTTTTTTATAATCAAGTCCCCATTGTTCCATGGAACTAATTATAGGACGCATAGTTTCTCCCAGATTCGAAAGGGCGTATTCAACTCTGGGTGGTACTTCAGGGAATACGGTACGAGTAATGATTCCGTCTTCTTCCATCGAACGTAAACTATCGGTCAAAACTTTCTGACTGATTCCGTCTAAGGATTTTTGTAACTCATTAAATCTCCAAGGGCGGGCAAGGAGATTGCGCATAATTAATATTTTCCACTTACTTCCAATTAATTGTACCGTTGTTGCCACAGGACAAGCAGGTAGTTCATCTTTTTTCACCATCAGAATCACCTCACTAATTTTTAATGTACATTCATATGTAAATGTTACACTCATATTGTAATACTGCATTATACAGAAAGCAATTGAAAAATAACTTGTTGAGATAACATTACATTTATTTTAACAGCATGGAGCAATTGTTCTTTTTCTTTAATAGTTACTTATTTGTAACTACCTAATAAATTTGTGCGTTCTTGTGAGCAAGAAAGTATTATGTAAAATAGTAAGTAGAATCGTTTATTATCTTTTATGAGATATATTGACTGATGAAGAGTTAGAGAAGGATTAAATGAAGTTGTGAAGAATCTTATATGTGAATAGAGATGGAGAGGAATAAGCACATGAAAGTAAATAAAGTATCATTAACAGAAGGTGTCATCTGGAAGCAAATTATGTTATTTTGTTTTCCAATTATGCTAGGTACACTTTTTCAACAGTTATACAATACCGTGGACGTAATTGTGATTGGACAGTTTGTAGGCCCGACTGCGATTGCCAGCGTGGGTGGTTCTTCTGGAATGGTTATCAACCTTGTGGTGGGGCTGTTTGTAGGAATATCTTCTGGTGTTACAGTTATCGTGTCTCAAAATTTTGGTGCAAAGAAGTATAGTAGTGTAAAACAGGCGATTCAGACGGCAACTGCCTTATCCTTAGTGGGTGGAATTGTACTTACCATTCTTGGCATCCTTTTTACACCAACTATATTGGAACTGATGAATACACCAGCAGAAACAATGAGGGGGTCTATTTCTTATCTACGAATTTATTTTTTGGGAATTACTTTTGTGTTTTTATATAATGTGGGTTCTGCAATTTTACGCGCTTTGGGAGATTCAAAACGACCTCTTTATTATTTGATGGTATGTAGTGCCATAAATGTAGTGGTGGATATTTTACTTGTAGCTGTTTTTGGAATGGGTGTGGAAGGCGTTGCAATTGCAACAGCAGTATCTCAGGGTGTAAGTGCTATTTTGACGCTACGAGCATTGATGAAACTGGAAGATGAATGCAAACTTATTTTTTCACAGATTCGTTTTCACGGAAAATTATTTAATTCCATTATATGGATTGGACTTCCGGCAGCATTTCAGAGTATTATGAATAGTTTGTCAGGAATGGTTATGACAGTTGCAGTCAATGGACTTGGTACAGCAGCAGTAGCAGGAAATACTTCATATGCTAAATTAGATCAGATTTTTTGGATGGTATCTGGAGCATTTTCTGTATCTGTTGCTACATTTGTGGGACAGAACTTCGGTGCAGGAAAGTATAAACGGATGAGGAAAGGGGTATGGGTATGTTTAGGGTTAGATGTACTTATATCTGCTGTTGTCACCGCATTTTTCATGATAGTTGGAAGATATTTGTTTTATCTGTTTACAAACGATATACAAGTTATTACGCAGGGGGTGGAGGTACTAAAAGCAATAGCTCCATATTATGTGATTGTAGCATTTTTTGAGATATTTATTAGTGCTTTGCGGGGAATGGGAAATGTCATTATGCCAATGGTTATCAATATTGTAGGAATTTGTGGAGTACGTGTGCTTTGGATTAAGGTAATTCTTCCACTTCTTCCAACACAAGGAATTTACGATATCATTATTTCGTGTCCGGTGTCGTGGATACTAACGGCAATAGCAATGGTTATTTACTATTTTATTCAAAATAAAAAATATCAGAAGATGTATATTTAAGCAATAAAGGTGCTGGGAGGCATTATTTTTCAATTTGAAAGTTTGAATTATACTGTAGTACAAATTATTGAGTTGCAAAATAATTAAGGTACTATTGTTTTGCAAAGGTGATTTGGATATAATGGTGATAGGTGCAAAGCAGTGAGATGATTCGTAAAGGAATGGGTGAGATGAAAAAAAGATTTCCCATCAAGATATCCTGCTTTCCGGAAGAAAGCAGGATATCTTGATGGGAAAGGAGCTGATATCGGATATTTGCTGACCTTTGACTTCAAAAAGCAAAGCGGTCAATGCGGTCAGACAAAGTGGGTAGAAGCTTATAATAAGAAAATATTTGATGTGACGGTATAAAAGAACAATCATTTGAATTTCTTTGATTATACCGTGCCATAGAGAATGATATGATCTTCAAAAAAGTAAGGGGCTGTCGCAAAATGAATTTACTCTTCCATATATAGTGATTGATTCATTGAATCTTCATTATATATTACGGAAAAGTTCATTTTGCGACATCCCCTTATTTTTATAAATTCGCTGTTTCGTTTGCTTTTAAATCCTTATTTTTTTACCATCAGTCTTAACTCTTGAGACCGCTTCGACAATAATTCGCTGGTTTCCGAACTCATTTCTGCTGCTCTGGAATTTTTCTGAATAATATCAGCAATCTGTCCCAATCCCAGGTTTACCTGTTCGATAACCTCTGCTTGACCGGACATAGCTTGATTGGTTTCGATTGAGCTATTGCGAACCAAAATCATGGTTTCCATGGCAGCATTTAATGTTTTTGCGGTTTCTTCGGTCAGGCTGTTTCCATTGGTAATTGCCTGAATCGTTGTCTCGATCAGACTCTTGGTATTCTTTGCAGCTTCGGAGCTTTGTCCGGCAAGTTTTCCAATCTCATCGGCAACAACTGCAAAACCTCTTCCAGCTTCACCTGCTCTGGCGGCTTCGATAGAAGCGTTCAAAGAAAGCAGATTGGTCTGGGAAGCAATATCTTCAATTGTGGTTATAATCAAATTAATCTTCTGAGAAGTATCATCAATCTTTTTCATTGCACTGATTAACTGTTCCATCTTATTATTACTGTCACGGATCTCTGTTGCTGCAGCATCGGTTTGTTTGGCAGCCAGTTTTAAACTCTCAGAGTTTGTTTTTGTTTGGGTCGCAATCTCGGCAACCGTAGCAACCAGTTCTTCGACGGACGCAGATTGTTCTCCGGCACCACTGGCCAGCATCCGAGCACTATCCGCTGAATTGCCCGCCAAATCTACAAGTCGATAGCTCAGATCCTCTACATTATGGATTAGTGCTTCCTGCTGGTTGGCAATCTGCTTCATGGCAGAAATATCCTGTACGACTTCTATGTGCCCCGCAATCTGTCGGTTTTCATCATATAAGTAATTAATATTTACTTGGAAATTTGCTCCCTGCTGTTCAAAATGAGTCTGCAGCTTTCCGGCATTCAAACATTTGATTCCGCAATCACTGGTATTGCAGATTTTTGCCCCCCAATTACTGCAAGGTTTGCCTACACACTGTTCTCTGGTTGTCTTAAGCATCTGTTCCACTGGTTTATTGATAAATGTCCACTTCATATTCTTATCTGTAACCGAAATGGGAAATGGTATGGAATCCAACATACTTGTATACCAATGAACTTCTTTTTTGTATTTGGCTTCAAGTCGGTGATACTTATTTATTAGTAACACATATAAAACTAAAACCACCGCAAAACCACCAAAACCTACCACCAATAATCCTACTGTACCCATACCCATACGCTTGTCCTCCTATGTTTTCAGTTGTGCTCTAATGTCTTGATATGCAAAAATAACTTGCAATTTAGAAGACGATTTGATTGAAGTTCTAATACAAATATACAGCATTTGTGAGTTTTTTGCAATATAAACTGTCAAAAACGACGAATAACTTGTGGTAAAAAAGTTTTATTTGATTAAGCTGGTTGTTAATTATGCATAATATCTGTATGGAAAACAACTGAAAATTATGTTTACCTGTGTGGAAGGGGGAATCCGGCAGCAGCAACTTATTTTGTTCATCAGGAAGGAACTTTAAATGGAGATGCCATGTACATGTCAAAGAATTGGATGTATAATATCTGGAGTTGGGACAACTGCTTCGGGGGAATTGCCTTAAGCAAAAAATGCCCGGAGCTTGCCACCGAAGCTCTTTGGATGAATTTGACAATTTGGAGGAAGCATAAGTGAAGAAATATTTGGGAGTAATGGGACTTATTCTGGTGACAGTCATCTGGGGAGGGGGGTTTGTAGCAAGTGATATTGCACTTAATTCCATAAAGCCCTTCCCTATTTTGACAGTACGTTTTTTCATCGGAACCTTGTGCATGTTTCTCATGTGCATTCCAGCCCTGAAAGGGATTACCATAAAAGAAGCAAAGGCAGGAATTACCATTGGCTTATTTTTGTTTGGCGGATTTGCTTTCCAGATGATTGGGCTTCAGTATACAACCCCTTCCAAAAATGCCTTTTTAACAGCAACCAATGTGGTCTTTGTGCCTTTAATTACCTTTTTGCTTTACCGGAAAAAGATTGCCAAGCAGGGAATTGCCGGTGCTGTGATGGCCCTTATTGGAGCAGGCGTTCTTTCTTTAAATGGTCAGTTTGAAATGGGGGCAGGGGATGCGTTGACTTTGCTTTGCGCGGTCTGTTTTGCATTTCAGATTTTACTTACTGGTGTATACATTGAAACTTGCCGGGCAACGGTACTCAATTTTTTTCAGATGGCAACGGCATTTGTTTGTTCCCTCATGGGGCTTTTTATGACGGGAGGAATAAACAATATTCAACCTGACAGGGAAGGAATCATAAGTGTTCTTTATCTGGGAATTGTTAGTACCACTCTTACTTATTTGCTTCAAACGACCTGTCAGAAATACTTGGATGAAACGAAAGCAGCAATAATTCTTTCCATGGAAGCGGTGTTCGGAACCATTTTTTCCATTATCCTGCTGCATGAAATCATAACTGTGAAAATGTTGATTGGCTGTGTTCTGATTTTAGGCGCAGTTTTGGTCTCGGAAATAAAGTGGAGTATCCCGGGTACTAAATTATGACGAAACCTTACATGTTCCTGACGAAACGAAAAAACGATATTTTGAAGCAGCAGACCAGTTGGAATATGAAGTAACAGGGAAAAAGAAGCGGAAAAAAATAGAGTCAATGCAATGTAACCCTTAATATAAGGGTTACATTGCATTGACATACCCTCATATAGAGGGTATAATGAGCATATGTAATAATTAATGAAACAGCGAAAGGAAAAAAACGTTTTGGGAAAAAAAGTATTTGCAGTCTCGGAAAGCTTGACAAAAGAGGATATTAAGCTTGTCCGAAAAAAGCTGAGTTTAACGCAGGCAGAGTTTGCACAAATAGCAAATGTTTCCAAGAAGACAATTGAACGATGGGAAACCAGTGAAGGCGCTGTTATAGGTCCAATTGTACCACTGGTAAAAATATTGAGTGAATATCCACAAATATTGGAATACCTCAGAATACCGGAGAAAATTTGCCCAATACGGCTGTGGTATATGTATAGAAATGCAATCTGTACCATCATTGATGTAGATGAGCAAAATCAAAAAGTAGATGTATATAATTTCACCAATCAATATATGTTTCGGGCTTTTGGGCGGGAGGAAAGACCAACTTATGAGCGGTATGAGGAATTTTTGGAATCCAGATGCTTTCCCAAAAGCAGGGATAAGTTAAAGCTGATATTGAAAGATTTAGATTTGCCTTTTTATGATCCAATACTGATTCTTGAGAAGACTCAGGGGCGAATGGCAGAAGATGATTTTTGGATTCGAATAGAGAGGTAAGTAAGATTTGTAGGTGCGTCCAAGTGCGCAGATTGGAGTCAGGAATGGTTGAATTGTTCGAACAGGACATAAAGACAGTAAATAGGCAGTCCTCCAAAGGGAACCAATTAAAGTGGTGTAGTAATCATACTTGGTACAAAGCGGATTATACAGGATATGAGGGATTAGCAGAATATATGATTTCAAAGCTGCTTGCGCTTTCCTCCCTGAACGGAAAAGAATATGTTCTTTATGAAACAGAGCAGATTCGTTATGGGCATCAGATTTATTTGGGATGCAGTAGTATAGATTTTCTGCACTCGGGATGGCAGCTGATTACCTTGGAACGGTTGTTTCAAAATTATTATAGTGAGAGTCTGAGCAGGAGCCTATATGCAATAGAAAACCACGAAAACAGAATTAGGTTTCTGGTGGAGCAGGTAGAGCGGATTACTAGATTGAGAGAATTCGGCAAGTACATGAGTAAGATTCTGACAATAGATACATTTTTTTTGAATGAGGACAGACATACCCATAATATAGCTGTATTAATGGATGGGGTAGGAAACTATGAGTACTGTCCCATTTTTGATAATGGTGCTGCATTGCTTTCCGATACAACGATGGATTTTCCTTTAGAGGTAAAATTAGATAGTTTAATAGGTGATGCAAGAGCAAAAACCTTTTGCCAGGATTTCGATGAACAGTTGGAGATTGTGGAACGGCTATATGGTCAGCAGATACAGTTTTATTTTCAGGAGAAGGATGTAAGGAAACTTTTGAAAAATGAGCAGTACTATTCACAGAATATAAAGGATAGAGTGGCAGATATTATTCTGGAACAAAAGCGAAAGTATCAGTATTTATTCGCTCCCCCTAACAGCGCCAATTGAATAATGGAAAAGGCAGTGTTATAATTTGGGTTAACTAAGGAGGCTAAGAAAATGTATTTTTTTACTACTTACTTATCGCCGGTAGGCATGCTAACGCTGGCAAGTGACAGTGACAATCTAACTGGCTTATGGTTAGAGGGACAAAAGTACCATGGCGGGACTGTTCACGAAGCAATGACGGAAAAAGATGATATGCCCATTTTCAATATTACAAAAAAGTGGTTGGACAGATATTTTGCCGGTGAAAACCCTGGCCTTTCCGAATTATCTCTAGCCCCTATTGGCGGAGAGTTTCGTCAAGGAGTATGGAACATTTTATGTGAAATCCCCTACGGTGAAGTAATCACCTATGGTGACATTGCAAAGAAAATAGCTGTAAAAATGAACAAGGAAAGTATGTCCAGTCAAGCGGTGGGCGGTGCTGTCGGTCACAATCCTATTTCAATCATAATTCCATGTCATCGAGTGGTTGGCTCAAACGGGAGTTTAACCGGCTATGCAGGAGGTGTGGTTACAAAGATAAAGTTGCTAGAATTGGAAGGTGCTGACATGTCCTCGTTGTATATGCCTCAAAAGGGTAATGCACTATAATGAGAGTAATTGAAGTCAAATAATATAATACAAAAAGGATACCTATAGCAAGGTATCTTTTTTGTATTATATTATTGACATTGACCTTGCGTCAAAAACCAGCTGATGAGCTATGACAGCAAAAAGGGACTAAAGAGATAGTTGAGCCTCTATTACACACTCGGCAATCAATGTTGAAAATGGCACCATATCATATTCAGCCCGGGAAGCAGAGAGTGCGCTGAGATATTCATCCTGCCGTCTTGATGGAATAGAGGTCATGGGATATCCGGCATGAACCAGAATCAGATTCATTACGAGCCAGGCTACAGCCTCGTTACCGTCTACAAATGGTGCGATATCAACAATTCGCTTATAAGTCATAGCAGCCAGTTCAATCGGATGAAGTGTAGAACCAGATGACTCAATCTGATTAGCCAGATGCCCCATGAGATGAGGAATATTCTCGGATGTTGGCGGGATATATTCTCCTTCCATGTTTTCTTGGTCAGTGCGGTACTGCCCGGCTAACGTTGGATTGGTTGTTTGATAAAAAAGCTGGTGCAATTTTATTACGATTTCTTCCGTTATATCTACCTGTTCTTGTTCTGCCAGCTTTAACATAAATTCGTATGGGGCTTCCATGCCAGCTATTTCAGCAGATAAATTCACCTGTTTTAAAAGCTGGGAGGTGGGATGATTTTCTTTATAAGAACCGGCTTTTTTTAGTAAATTTTCTAGTAATGACATAATATAAGTTCTCCTACACAACTTTTGTTAGTTTAGTTTAGCATAAAAAAAAGAAAAACACAAAAGTTTATTGGATAAGAATGGTCTTGTTTTGTGACTATGTCACAGAAGATAATCAACTTTTGTTATATAATTATCAAAGGTTATGTAAATAAGGAGGAATTGGTTATGGAGAGCAAGCAAAAAGTCTTGATTATTGGTGGTGTAGCAGGTGGTGCTTCAACCGCTCCAAGACTTAGAAGACTGGATGAAAATGCCGAAATTATTATGTTTGAGCGTGGTGAATACGTATCTTTCGCAAACTGCGGTCTGCCATACTATATTGGTGGAGAAATTAAAGACAAAGCGGCACTGACGGTACAGACACCACAGGATTTTGTGGAGAAATTCAACATTGACGTTCGTATTTTAAGCGAAGTAACAGCCATCGATACGGAGAAAAAGACGGTACAAGTCAAAAATCTCAAAACAGGCGAAACCTACCAGGAAAATTACGACAAACTTGTACTTTCCATGGGTGCAGAGCCCCTTTGTCCTCCTATTCCGGGAAGCGAGTCGGATAAAGTGTTTACTTTGAGAAACATTCCGGACACTTATAAAATCAAAGATTTTATTGAAACACGTAAGCCTGCAACTGCCGTTGTAATGGGTGGTGGTTTTATTGGCGTTGAAATGGCAGAAAACCTCCATAGTGCCGGCCTTCAGGTAACCCTTGTTGAAATGACAGACCAGGTAATTGCACCGATTGACTATGACATGGCTTGTGATGTTCATCGTCATATTGAAAGTCAAGGCGTTAACCTGGAGCTTTCTAACGCTGTAAAATCAATGCATGATAAGGGTGAAAAAGTAGTAGTAGAATTAAATGATAAGAAAATAGAGACCGACATGCTCGTCATGGCCATTGGTGTTCGACCAGAAACAAAGATTGCGAAAGAAGCCGGCATTGAGCTGAATGAACGTGGAGCAATTATTGTCGATAAACATCTGCGCACATCGGCAAATGATGTCTATGCAGTTGGTGATGCCATTGAAATAACCGATTGCGTTACCGGTCAAAAAGGTTATATTCCGCTAGCGGGCCCAGCCAATAAACAAGGACGTATTGTAGCGGACAATATTTGTGGTATCGACAGCGTCTACACAGGAACACAAGGTTCCTCTATCCTGAAGGTATTTGATATGACCGTTGCCTCAACCGGTATAAACGAAAAAACAGCCAAGAGACTTGGTCTTTCCTACGATAAAGTATTTACTTCTTCGGCAAATCATGCCGGATACTATCCAGGTGCAGTAAATATGACCATTAAGACCATCTTTGACAAAAACAACGGAAAAATTCTAGGTGCTCAAATTGTAGGCTATGATGGCGTTGATAAACGCTGTGATGTACTTGCAACGGCAATACGAGCCAATATGACGGCGCAAGATTTGTGTGCGCTAGAGCTTTGCTATGCTCCGCCTTATAGTTCTGCTAAGGATCCGGTTAATATGGCTGGCTTCGTAATGGAAAACATTGTGACTGGAAAAGTAAAGCAAATACACTGGCATGATGTAAAAGAACTTCCTCGTGATGGAAGTGTAAGCCTCATCGACGTTCGTACCCCAGTTGAAGTGGAAAACGGGAGTATAGAAGGATTCAAAAATATACCACTTGCAGAACTTCGCAGCCGAATCAACGAGATTGATCAAACAAAAAAAGTATACTTAAACTGCCAAATCGGTTTAAAAGCCTATGCAGCAGCCCGTATTTTAATTCAAAACGGTTTTGATGCATATATACTTGCTGGCGGTTATCGCCTATATAATTCAGTACTTGGAAAACGTCCCGTTTTCCAACCAATGGTTACAGAACCAATCAAAATGGAGGAACCTAACATGGAAGCAAAAACAGTGATTGTTGATGCATGTGGATTACAATGCCCCGGACCGATTGTCAAACTCTCGGCCAGCTTAAATGAAGTAAATGACGGAGATATCATTGAAATCTCCACCAGTGACCCTGCATTTGGCAGTGATATTGAAGGTTTTTGCCGTCGAACCGGCAATGTATTCCTGGGATTGGAAAGTAAAAAGGGAATCACAACTGCAAAAATTCAAAAAGCAAAAAAGCAGGAAACAAATGTTGCCCAGAGTAGTGGCGACAATAAAAATATCATTGTTTTCTCAGGTGACCTTGATAAAGCCATCGCTTCCTTTATCATTGCAAACGCATCTGCGGCAATGGGAAGAAAAGTTAGTATGTTCTTCACATTTTGGGGATTAAATATACTCAGAAAACCGAAAAAGGTTCGCGTATCCAAAGACATTATCTCAAAAATGTTCGGAATGATGATGCCAAGAGGCTCAAAGAAGCTTGGGCTTTCCAAAATGAATATGGCCGGCATGGGTCCAAAGATGATTCGCATGGTTATGAAAAATAAAAACGTTGATAGTCTTGAAGATTTAATCAAGCTTGCAATCGAAAATGGAGTTGAGCTTGTAGCCTGCTCTATGAGCATGGATGTAATGGGAATCAAAGAAGAAGAATTGATTGAAGGTGTGAAAATAGGTGGCGCGGCAGCGATGATAGCAAATGCCGAAGAATCCGATATGTCACTGTTTATATAAAGCCCAATATACAGGATGAGGTGCAGGATTCTGATTAAGTGTAAGAAATGTTAAAAAATGATATAAAGGCATGGGACCGCTAAACGGTTTCATGCCTTTTGTCCTTATACATACCACAAGATGTTGTTATAGCTGAAGAATGAGAGAGAGCTGGCACGATTCTCAACACTTTTCCTCAGCTGGCACAGATAGAACATTTAGGACAGGGAAAGGTAAAAATAACTTGCTTTTCAGCTGGAAATCATTTACAATATATGGGAATGGGAAAGTAAACGAATCGAACCAATGCAAAGTTGGGGATAAATCTTTGCATTGGTGTAGATAAATGAGAAATATAAATAAAAGGAGGAAGTAGCAATGGATGTGGAATATTGATGAGACTATGGGACAACCATATTAAAAGAGAGACTGATTTGGTATGAAATGAGAATACCGGGACAGTTTCTTTTTTTATGGAAAATGTTGAGCTAAATATTAGTGATAAAAGGCAAACTTGCAACAAGGTAAAGGTTTTGCCAAAGTTTTCATTCGATGCTATTCGTTAATTGGAAAGTATGTTATACTAAAATAGATGCTATCGATAAAATAACTTTTTGTTCACACCTTTAACCATCACTACACGGATTGGGTGCAAAAGTAGAAAAAATTAACAAGTGGTTGAAAATTAATATCGAATTTTGTGGAAATTTTACGATAAGTTTGCTAATATATAGGCATACATAAGAAAAAGGCAGAAAGGCAAGGTATTTAATATGGAATATAATGAGCAGCATTTTAAAAAGAGTGCCAATATGAAGGCTATGAGCATGTGGCTGATTTTGTGTATTGCTTTTACCGGTGCATATGCACTTGAAGTTGTCAAAGGATTGCGAGCAATGGATTATTACCTTACATTTTTAATTTTTTGTTGGGTACCCTTCGCAGTTGGTGTGGCGATTTTGAAAATAAAAGGTACCAGTACTAGCTGGTATATGGATACCATCGGAATAGGGTATGGAGTATTCTATGCGTTTGTTATGTTGACTACAACCTCTATGTTGGCCTTTGTGTACATATTGCCATTGATGAGTATGCTTGTTTTATATAAAAATCGGAACTTTATTTTAAGGTGCGGTGCATGTAGTGTATTAATTTTGGTTGTTCATGCTTTTTTAAATTATAAAAAGGGAGCCATTACGCCAGCAGACATTTCGGCAATTGAAATAGAGTTTGTCTGTGTTATACTCTGTTATGTTGGCTATATCATGTCAATCAATCACATGAATGCTTCCGATGGCGCTCTGCTCAGCTCTGTAAAAGAAAATCTGAATCGGGTTGTCAAAACCATTGAAAGTGTAAAGTCAGCAAGCAATGCCATTGTAGATGGAATGGCATCTGTCCGCGAGCTGTCAGATGAAAATATTGATAGTGCTAATACAGTCGTAAGCAGCATGAAAGATTTGCAAAGCAACAACGGTGAACTCCAGGCAGCGACAGACTCTTCCTTAAGTTTGACCGAGACCATCAACACCCAGGTTCAAAGCGTTGCGGGATTAATTAGCCAGATGGTACAGTTGGTAAATGAATCAACAGATCATGCCAAAGCCAGTTCAGATGAATTAAGCGATGTGGTACAATCTACAAAGGTTATGGCAACACTGTCTAACGAGGTTGAAAATGTATTAAACGAATTTAAGGAACAGTTTAATGCTATGAAGGATGAGGCAAAAATTATCGAGAGCATTACCAACCAGACCAACTTACTGGCACTTAATGCATCCATTGAGGCAGCCAGAGCAGGAGAAGCTGGAAAGGGATTTGCTGTAGTAGCAGATGAGATTCGTAACTTGAGTCTTGGCACACAGAATTCCTCTAACAGTATATTTGAAGCCCTTCAGCATTTGGAGAATACCTCAGAGCGAATGACAGATTCCATTGCAAAGATACTGGAAAATATCAATGTGAATTTGGAAAAGGTAACCCAGGTAGACCACAGTGTGGAAAAGATAACCGAAGATGCGACGCAGATGGGCAGCAACATCCAGGTGATTGATTCAGCCATGCGAGAGGTTGAAAGCTCCAACACCAAAATGGTTTCCAATATGCAGGAAGTATTCAATGTAGTAGAAGTGATGACCGAAGGTATCCAGCATTCCGATGAGATAACTAAGATTATGGTAGGCAAATATGCTGAGACGACAGCCAACATTGCCGACATTGAAAAGGTTGTTGGTACCCTTATGGAGGAATTGGGGTCAGGTGGCTTCATGGGCTTAAAAGACGTAAGGTCCGGTATGCCAGCTACCACTGCTATTTCTGGTACGGAGTACAAAACCGAGATTATGGATGTGGTGGAAGATGGAGTCATTGTTACTTTGCTTCAAGGTGGAAAGGAAATCTTGAAAAAAGATGTTGCAACCTGTGACTTCCAGATTGCTGTGGAAAATGTTATGTATCGGTGGGACGCAGCCAAAATGACTACCATTAAGATGAATGGAGAGCATCTCCAAAAAATCATCTTAACCGAAGCACCAAAGATTATGAATCGGAGAAAGTATTACAGAATGCCTATGACCAACACTGCACAGCTTACCGTCACAAGCACCAATCATATTTGCTATGGTAAGATGATTAATCTATCAGCAGGCGGGTTTGCATTCCATACAAAAGACCCCGAGATTTTTACAGCCCGTGGCAAGACAGTCAGTCTGCAGATAGAAGATTTCGCTTTGCTCAAGAACGTTGAATTGAAAGCAAAAGTCATACGTGTTACCGGAGAAAAAGGAAACAGTGCAGTAGGCTGTAGACTTTTGGAAGAAAATCGAATTCTCATGGAACATGAAAATAAAATAAAAGCAAAGAAATAGATTAAAGAATAAGAGAATCAGAAGAAAAAGGATACCGTAAATAATAAACTTTATTATTTACGGTATCCTTTTTCTCAAGCCAATTTTAAAGAGCGAGAAGGATTAAACAGATTCAACAGATTTTCGAAGCAAAAATTTGAAATTCAAATTTCATTATGCTATAATAAAATGAAATCGTGTTATAATAATGAAAAAGTGGGAAAATTCCCCTCTTTTGGAGGTGAACCAGTGCTCAACAACAAAAAAATTCAAGTCATGACAAAACTTTCTCTGATGGAAAAGGAGAAAGAAAAGTTTGAAATTCGCAATTATTACATGACTGATTATATTCGACACAATCTTTTAAAAGTGATCGTTAGAGTCACAGTTGGATATGCTCTGATTCTTGCACTTCTGGCTATATACCATGCTGAGTATATTATTGCCAGTGCTGTTAAATTGAATTACAGGCAATTGGGAGAATATGCCATCGGGATTTATCTCCTGCTTTTGGCACTATATTCTGTGGGAAGTTTATTAGGGTATTCGTTAAAGTATAGAAAAGCCTGGCGATATGTTAATAAATATGAAAAAGGTCTTTCCATGCTCCGCAAAATTTACCAGAATGAATCGGAACACAAATAGGGAGGAAAACAAAATGATGGATCTATTAGTCATAAAGGAGCAGATTAAACGATATTATCAAAAAATGAGTCTATATATAGATCCTATTTTCAAATTTGCCATTGCCTGCATTGTGTTTATGGTAATTAATCTGCAATTAGGATACAACCCCAAACTGAGCAGTCTGCCGGTTGTGTTGGGACTATCTACCATATGTGCCTTTATGCCATCGGTTATCTTAGTGATTTTATCTATGGCAGTTACCATTGGCCAGGTATATACGGTTTCGAAACTATTGGCGGTGCTTGTAGCAATCATACTGGTTATTCTATATTGTTTCTTTTCCAAGTTTACGCCAAACTTTGGATATGTGGTACTCAGCATTCCGATTTTATGTGCTCTTCATATTCCATATTGTATACCTATCTTACTTGGGATGATTGGAACGCCTATCGCCATTGTACCAATTGCCTGTGGTGTGGGAATTTACTACCTGATTGGAGTTGTAAAAGAACTCAGCAATTATACGATTGGGCTTTCCATAGAAGATGTTTTATACCTGTTTCATACCGTTATGGATGATTGGGCGACCAATACCGGTATGTATTTTACCATCGGTGTTTTTTGTGTGGTGATTTTGGTGACTTATATTATTCGTAAGCAAGAATTTGACTATTCCTTTGAAATCGCCATTGTGGCAGGTGGTGTGATTAATCTTCTTGGCTTTTTGATTGGAAATTTGGGATTTGATATTAAGGTCAATTTATTGCAGATGATTCTGGGGACCTTGGGTTCCATTATCATTGTTTATGTTATCTGGTTTTTCCGTCTGACGCTGGATCATACGGCGATTGAGCGGGTACAATTTGAGGATGATGATTATTACTATTATGTCAAAGCAGTCCCTAAGATGAAGGTTACAGCGCCAGAGAAGAACATACAAAAAATTAATGAGAAAAAAGAGACGGAGGCTGTGGACACCTCTTCTGAACAATAAAAATAAAATGGAGGCAGTATGGAGACAGTTAAGAGTTTTCTGAGCAAGTATCTTGGTTCCATAGATATTACGCCTACAGATATACTGGAAATTATAATTATTGCATTTGCGCTTTATCAAATTATCATCTGGGTGAAAAAGACCCGTGCCTGGACATTGCTGAAGGGTTTATTTGTGCTGGTGGTCTTTTCCGTTGTGGCATGGCTGCTAAACATGTCTGCTATTTTGTGGATTTTCCGCAATACCATCAATGTGGGAATCATTGCCGTTATCATTATGTTTCAGCCGGAGCTTAGAAAAGCGCTGGAGCAGCTGGGAAGAAAGAATTATCTTCCTGCGATTCTCTCCTTTGATGACCAGAAGGACAAATATGAACGTTTTTCAGAACGGACCATTCAGGAAATTATAAAAGCAGTATTCGAAATGGGAAAAACGAAGACGGGTGCCCTGATTGTTATGGAGAGGGAGGTTCCCCTTAATGAATATGAACGCACCGGAATTGTGTTGGATTCCGTACTCAGCAGTCAGTTATTAATCAATATATTTGAACACAATACCCCTCTTCATGATGGTGCAATCCTGGTGAGGGGCAATCGTATTGTTGCCGCAACCTGTTATCTGCCACTTTCCGATAATATGGAGCTCAGCAAGGAACTTGGTACGAGACATCGTGCTGCTGTGGGTGTGAGTGAAGTATCCGATAGTATCACCATTATTGTATCAGAAGAGACTGGTAAAGTATCCATTGCGGTAGAAGGTGGGCTTATTCGGGCAGTCGATGGAGATTTTTTGAAAGACTATTTGATTAGCGGACAACGGAGGAACGGCGACAAAAAGAAAAAAATCAGAATATGGAGGGGGAAGAGCAAGCATGAAAGAAAAGCTAACCAAAAACCTGGGCTATAAACTCTTGTCTCTGCCTTTAGCAGCCTTGCTTTGGGTGATTATCATAAATGTAGACGATCCCATTACTCCCAAAACATTCAACAATATTAATGTTGATATTTTAAATGAATCCTATATTACATCTTCTGGGCAGGTTTATGATATTGAAGAAGGTACTACGGTTAATGTTACTATAAAAGCAAGGCGCAGGATTTTGACCGGGATAAAGCCTTCTGATATTGTAGCAACCATCGATTTGGCTAATATCACAAAATATAATAAGGTAGAAGTAGAGGTGGAGTGTCCCAAGTACCAATATGATATCAACGAGATTTCTGTAAAGCCTAAGATGCTGACCGTTGCTCTGGAAGACCGAATCTCCGTTTCAAAGTCTGTCCGCGTTGAGACAACGGGAGAACTACCAGATGGATATTGTGTAGAGAGTGTGGAAGTTACTCCAAATATTATTGAGATTACAGGAGCTGCATCGGTGATTGAGAAGATTGCTGAAATCCGGGTGGGAGTAAACGTAATCGGTCAACAAAAGAGCTTTAGCCAGACTGACTTGATACCGGAAGTGTTTGACAGTGACGGAAGGAAAATCAATACCTCCAGACTGAGCTTCAGTCACACCTCTATTGATGTGACCGTAAACATAATACCAACAAAAGAGATACCAATAAATGTTGTAATGGAAGGTAGTGCGTTGTTTGGCTATGCCATTACGGGAGTGGAATTTGATCCGGAAAGCATGGAAATAGCTGGAAGGAAAAAGGCACTTGCAAGTGTAACTGCCATAAATATACCAATCGATGTGACTGGAATTTCTGCGGATACGGAGAAGACGATTGACTTTACTGAATATCTTCCAGAAGGAGTCAAATTGGTAAGTGGCACTACCACCGTTGCCGTACGGGTAAAAGTGCAGAAGATGTCCACGAGGGACTTTGTATTGTCAGAGGAGGAGTTGGATATCCAGAACCTCCCAGGCGGTTATGAATTTCGGTTTGCATCGGAAGACCAGACCATCCGTATCACGGTGATGGGCCTGGAAGAAGATTTGGCATTGCTTACAAATGAAAGTCTGAAAGCCTCCATTGACCTCACCGGTATGGAACCAGGAAGCCATTATGTACCGATCGTCATTCAGCCGCTGGAAGGAATAACTCTTTATCGAGAACCTAAGGTGACAATTATGCTACTGGAACCAGAGCCGGATGAAACCGAAGAAACCGGAGAACCAGAAGAACCTCAGGCGCCTAACGATAATACGCCAACAGATGAGGAGACTGATATTCTTGAGGAACCTTAGTGTTACTATTCACTCCTCAGCCTATCACTTGCTGATAGGCTGAGGCCAACACGTAAAATCAGCCAATGAGCCTGCCCCTCGCCGCAGGCGACGTTAAGTGGGCAGGCGCTGTTACTGTCGCAGGCTTGCCTGTGAACAGTAACACCCTAGTAAAATAGAACAAGCAGAACAATAAAAAGTAGTTGACAGACCCAATAATTATACTTATAATACATTTACAAATTAATATTTTTTAGTGCGTTGATGAGGAATAGTAGATTTTTTTAAGCAAACAGAGAGCTGTCGGTTGGTGGAAGGCAGCTGTGAAGAAGAATTGAACTCGCCTTGGAGCAGCATTGCTGAACTGTAAGTAGGCGGTGCCGGAACCTACCCGTTATCTGATAGGAGGATATAAGGCTTTTATAAGCTCGTATCTAATAAGAGCATACTAAATTAGTATGAAAAAGAGTGGTACCGCGTAAGATTTTGTCTTTCGTCTCTTCTATGAATCATAGATGAGACGAAGGACTTTTTTTATCTTAAGGAAAAATTAACCTTTAAGATAAAAGTTGACAATTTTTTGCCAAATTATATGGATAGGATAGGAAAAGGAGGAAAAAACATGTTAAATTATCAAAGGTATCGGAAAAATTCGGTGGTTTCTTTACCAGAACGGCAGTGGCCAAACAAAGAAATCAAAAAAGCACCCATTTGGTGTAGTGTAGACCTAAGAGATGGAAACCAGGCTTTGATAGAGCCGATGGTAGTAGAAGAAAAGGTAGAGTTCTTTAACTTATTAGTAAGACTTGGTTTTAAAGAAATTGAAGTAGGATTCCCATCAGCTTCCCAGATAGAATTTGATTTTTTAAGACAGCTGGTTGAAAGACAATTGATTCCAGATGATGTTACCATTCAGGTGTTGGTTCAGTGCAGAAAGCATTTAATTGAACGAACCTTTGAAGCATTAGAAGGCGTCAAAACAGCTGTGGTTCATATATACAATTCTACCTCCACCCTACAAAGAGATGTAGTTTTTGGGAAGAACCAGGAAGAAATCAAGAAAATAGCCGTAGAAGGGGCCCGGTTGGTAAAAGAAAAAGCAAAAGACTTTCCAGGTAAAATCATTTTGGAATACTCACCAGAAAGCTTTACCGGAACGGAATTGGACTATGCATTAGCCGTTTGTGAAGGAGTGCTGGAAGAATGGGGAGCATCCAAAGAGAATAAAGTGATAATCAACCTGCCTGCTACAGTGGAAATGACGACTCCAAATGTTTATGCAGACCAAATTGAATGGATGTGTACTCACTTTTCAAATCGAGAAGCCGTTATTGTAAGTATTCATCCCCATAACGATCGGGGCTGTGGTGTTGCAGCAGCCGAATTGGCCATATTGGCAGGATGTGATCGCGTAGAGGGAACTCTTTTTGGCAACGGTGAGAGAACCGGAAATCTGGATATCATAAACGTAGCCTTTAATATGTTTTCACAAGGAATTAACCCTAACCTTGAACTTGAAAAAATCAACGAAATAATTGAACTATATGAGCGATGCACCAAAATGCCGGTTCACCCCAGACATCCATATGCCGGAGCATTAGTTTTCACAGCATTCTCTGGTTCTCATCAGGATGCCATCAATAAAGGTGTTAAAGCGATGAAAGAGCGAAATCAGACATGGTGGGAAGTTCCATATCTTCCGATTGATCCTGCCGACATAGGCAGAGAGTATGAACCAATCGTGAGAATCAACAGCCAGTCTGGAAAGGGCGGTGTTGCCTTTATTATGGATACTTACTTTGGATTCAAGCTTCCAAAGGGCATGCATAAGGAATTTGCCGATATCATTCAGGCAATTTCTGAAAAACAAGGTGAGGTTGCTCCGGATCAGATTATGGAAGAGTTTAAAAAAGTATACCTGGATGCCAAAGAACCACTTCACTTTCAGAAAGCCAGATTTGAAGACATATCAGACGCAGAAAATGCAGAAAATACAGAAGATACAAAGGTTGCCGTTGTTTATACTGACAAAGGAGAAGAAAAAACCTTTGAAGCAAAAGGAAACGGACCGATTGATGCAGTGCAGCGTGGCCTTCAGGAAAAGACAGGCAGGAAAATCAAAATTCTGGATTATTCGGAGCATGCACTTGGTTCTGGAGCGAATGCACAGGCAGCCGCTTACATTCATCTTCAGGATTTGGAAACAAACAGAGTTGTTTACGGTGTAGGAGTAAGCTCCAATATTACAAGAGCCTCTATCCGGGCAATATTCAGTGCTCTTAATCGATAATACAAACTTAACAATGTGTGTCAAAAAGAGCTAAAGGAGAAGACTTATGTTAAAAAAGGATTTAAAAAATATCATCGGAATCGTGGCAGTCATTGCTACGATTTCGATGACAGGTTTTACAGCAAAGGCATTGGGGGCTGGGGCAGATTATTCCAGAGTATCCCAGTCAACCATTAATCAGGTAGTGAAGAATGCATCCTCCGATTTGGATGACCAAAGCAAAATCAATGTATCTTTGCCAGAGTTTCCTTCTTATAGCGAGATGGTTGTGTTAGATGTGACAAAATACCCTTTTTATGCAGATAAAACAGGAAAAACAGATGCAACAGATGATCTTCAAAGGGCCCTTAATGCTGCAAAAGAAGGTGCAAGCGATGATGTTTTATATAAGCTGGTTTTCCCAAAAGGAACTTATCTTACGACAGAGGCATTGCGGATTTACAGCAATACCTGGGTATATCTGGAAGAAGAATCCCAGCTCAAGAGCATGAATGGGACCAATGGTTTGATGAGCGGTGGTGTTAGTACAGATGAGCAGAAGAACACGGATTACAATGGAATTCGAAATGTTATTCTGGAAGGCGGCATATGGGATGGCAATGGCGGAAATATTTATGATGGAGTTATGTTTAGCCGTTCCTTAATCCGTTTTGGACATGGACAGAATATTCTGATTAATGAAGTGACCGTTAAGAATGATATAAACGGTCACCATATGGAGTTCTGCGGAGTAAAAAACCTTGCCGTTACGAACTGCAATTTAAGTGGTTATTATGGAACCTCCAAGAAAGAGGCGATTCAGATTGACATGACCCATGATGCCAAATCAGCACCAGCATTCGAATCCTTTGATGATACCCATTCTCAGAATGTGATTATCTATGGCTGCAAATTTAAGGATTTGCAACGTGGCGTTGGGACACATTCCGCAATTTTGGGAGAATATTTTAATGATATATTGATAGCAAAAAACACATTTGAAGACGTAAAGCTGCAAGCCGTTTATGCGCTTAATTACAAACATTGTATTGTTTATGACAATGTGATGAAGAATGTTGGCAGCGGTGTTATGCTGAAATACTGGGTAAGCGGAAGCTCTTTTTATTATCCTTTATCCGGGAGAGTAAAAGAACTTGAAGCCGATACCGATACGATTATTCGTAAAAATCGGATTACGGTAAAAATGAATAAAAATATAACCACAGGCTATGGTATTCAGTGCAGTGGCGGTACTTATACCGGAACCAAGTTCCCGCAGAAAGAGTACAATATGGATAATCTGACCATATGTGACAACACTATTAATATGGCATATGATGCGGGCATTCAGCTCAGCAGTGTTTATAACAGCAGCGTGTTCGATAACCGGATAATAGATGTTAAGAAAAACTCTACCAACGGAGGAAGTTCTGCTAATGGTATTTATGTGAAAAATTCTTTTGGTTGTCAGATTGGTGGAAATATTATCGAAAAATCAAGCAAAAATGGCATTTACTTGCTAAATTCCGCCAAAGCCATTGTATCCGGTCAGGAAAACCAGATTGAACAAAATGTAATTGAAAACTGCCTGGGAAGTGTAGTGATGCTGAGTAATTCCACAGCTTCCATTTTTGATAATACCATAACTGGAACAGGCGATAATACTTATGGCATCTATCTGCAGGGATCTACGGCAAAGATTGAAAGTAATAAAATAAGTAATAACGGCTTCCAGGGAATTACCGTAATGGGTGCTTCCACAGCAAGTATTCTAAATAATGTATTCGAGAATCAATGGGATGGAATTGATATTTCTCCAGACTGTGATGTCAATGTCCCAAACTTTAGTATGGACCCGGTTGGAACCGTTTTCAACACAGATTTGGAAATCAAGGGTACTACCATAAATGGAAATCTGGTTAACCTCTATTGTGAAGGAAAGCAAATTGCCAGTGGCGATATTATGGATAATGCCTACCTTGTTTCCATACCAAATCAAAAATCAGGCAAGGCCATAATAATCAAGGCCGAAGATAGCAGCGGAAACATAATGGTAGGTCAGACCAAGGTTATTACTAATTTCTCATCACCGATACTTGGAACGGCTGAGGCAAAAGCCTACAACAAAATCAAGTTCAGTTGGGCAAAGGATGAGTTGGCAGATGGGTACTATGTGTATCGAAAGACTGCAAACGAAAGCTGGAAAAAAATTGACACCATAACAGATGGAACAATAAGCAACTATACGGACGAAAAAGTAAAAACAGGTGAAATCTATTACTACACCGTAAAAGCATTTGACTTTACCAATGAAAGTGATTGCGACCGTATCGGTATTTGTGCCGTTACGGCCCTGGATAAAATGGAGACATTAACGGTGGTATCGGAAAAGAAAAAAGAAACCGTATTTAGCTGGAATCGGCTGGATGGAGCCACCGGTTATCGTATTTTAGTGAAAGACAAAAAAGGCGAGTGGGTTAAGTATAAGACCTTTCAGGATGGTGAAAAAGTTTCCTATACTGCAAAAGAGCTGAAAAGTAAAAGCGACTATACGTTTACGATTCGGGCATTTCGAAAGGAAGGAACCAAAACAATCTGGAGCGATTATAACCTTGATGGCGTCTCTGTGATTGTAAAGTAACGGCAACATTGACTTTTAGGAAGAGAGTGCTTATAATAACTCTATAAAGTCAGAGGTAAAAAGGTTGAATAGAAATAAGATTCAACGATTGATTTGAGTGCGCAAAGTAATGCGCAGAGGAGTATAGAAATGAAAAAAATTTTTATGCGTGCTGGTGTTTCACCGCTAGAATCGCTGGATGCCGCCACGATGTTATGCAAGAATTCCATAGGTGACAATGTTGGAAACCTTATTTATGCATACAGTGTATTTCGTACTTTGATGACAGAAGAAATAGATGAGATTATACCAACACATTATAATCTGACAGCAGGAATGGCCGATGAAATCAATGAAAAATATGATTATTTTGTGATTCCACTAGCCGATGCTTTTCGTGATGACTTTATGCCGGAAATGCGAATGATGACTCAGCTTATTAAGAAACTGAAAATTCCCTGTATTGTAAATGGGGTAGGTCTCAGGGCTCCATTCGAACCGGGTGAAGATGGAAAAAAAAGGCCATTTGATGACGATGTGAAGGAATTTGTGAAAGCAGTTCTTGACAAGTCAGCCATAGTTGGGGTACGTGGGGAAATTACCTCCCAATATTTATCCTCTCTGGGATTTCGGGAAGGAACGGATCATACCGTGATTGGTTGCCCATCCATGTATTGTAATGGTGGGGAATTGCCGATTCGGGAGCCTAAGTTGACAAAAGAATCGTTGATTTCTTTTAATGCATCCGTTACTGCTCCAGAAAAGGTTCATGCTTTTTTAGCGAAAACAATGGAACAGTTTCCGAATCATTACTTTCTACCACAGCGCCATGCAGAGATGAGATTGCTCTATACGGGTATGCCATATACTCATAAACAGAAGACAGAGCTCTATCCGACTAAAATTACGGACCCCGTTTATGTGGCAGACCGAGTGAAGTTTTTCCTAAATGCACCTGACTGGATGGTATTTTTGAAAACGATGGATTTAAGTGTGGGAGGAAGAATGCATGGCAACATTGCAGCAACGATTGCCGGAACTCCCTGTATACTGATACCTCATGATGCTCGTATGCGAGAACTTACAGAATATCACAATCTTCCCCATATATGGGCAAATGAAATAAACAAGAAAACGGAACTGCTCGATTTAGTGGAGAAACTGGATTTCCAAAAGGTTTCGAGAGAGCATCGGAAAAAATTTGAACATTATATTGATTTCCTGAATAAGAATCAAATCGGACACATTTTTAAAAATGGGGAAAACCCAAAGGAATCACCTTTGGAACAAAAGCTTGCCATGATAGAAAAGAAAGAGTCGGAGATTGTATCCATTCGTAACTGTACCTTTGATGAAATGGCCGAAAGATGGTCACGATACTATCCGACCTTTGAAAATAAGTTTACAGCTCAAAAAAATGAAACGGTAAAGCTGAAAAATGAAAATGCAAAACTGAAAAGTGAAAATCTTCAATTAAAGAACCGGGTAAAAGGGGTAGAAGCAGGAAACGATGCTATTTCTGATCAACTGGTCCGTCTTGCCAAGTCAACCAAGAGAAAGATTAAAAAGATTTTGAAGTAAGAAAGCTCCTCCGTTTTTAAACTCCTTTAGTTTAAAACGGGGGAATGTTTATGAGGAGAAAAGAAAACATTGGAGAATTATAACTTAAAAATATTGGAATTTAACCGTGAAGACAATATACTTAATATCGGTGTAAGAGTGAAAGGTCCTTACGACCCGGCAGTAAGAGCTCCAAAGATTGCGGTTATTTTTGATAACGGAAAAGAAACCCGCCGACTGCCAATTCTTCTGCAGGCATATTTTCCAGCAGAAAGTTTAGAAACCTGTACGGTTTTTGCCAAGTATGGCTACAATTTAGATTATCTGTTTTTTGAAACGCCTGAAAACAAAAAAATCGAAATTTGGTTCGAATATACCTATGGTGATACGATCATTGACCGGATACCATTTTTTATAAGCAGTGATGTAAAGCTGGATGAAGATGATATGTATCATATCACCTGTTCAGAAGACAGTAAAAGATTTGTCCTGAAAAGGACGGCAGATTTTAAAGAGACCCCAGCGATTTCGGTTTTTACCGATTTAGTACAGAGTATCATCAATGAATTATGGGGACTGATTCTTATCATCTTGGCCGCAGGCTTGCTTCCCTTATTTTTGGTGGAAGGACTTTTGTATCAGTTTGGCTGTGTGAAGGATGTGCCAAAGCATAAAAATGAAGGAAAGTTAAAGGCGTTATATCATGTGAGATGGCGACTTAACAGCTTTACCCGCAAAAGCTTTGGGATTACTTCGGCCAAGGAAAAAGTACTGGACGCTGTATACAAATTTGCTTGTATAATGCCTGTAAAGCAGAATCGGATTGTGTTTATTTCAAACCGTCGTTCTGACCTTACTGGAAACTTCCAATTTGTATATGATATTTTAAAAAGTGACAAAAGTCTGGATATCCGTTTTGTTTTGGATGACCGGGGTATAAAGACTATGAGCTTTACCAATGTAGCTCGTTATGGGCGTTATCTGGCGACCTCAAAGATTATTTTGGTAGATGATTACGCTGGATTGATTTATCGTATTCACAGAAGAAAAGGAACTACCATGATGCAGCTATGGCATGCCTGCGGTGCATTTAAGACCTTTGGCTACAGCCGTCTTGGTAAAAAAGGCGGACAGGCACAAAATAGCAGGGGACACCGGAATTATGATTATGCCATTGTAAGCTCTCAGGAAATATCCAAATTTTATTCAGAAGGATTTGGCTTGTCATTGGAAAAGTCAGTTGCAACAGGAATTCCCAGAACCGACGTTTTCTTTAATGCTTCCTATAAAAAGATACTTCAGGAATCCTTTTATAAGAACCGACCACATCTTCGCGATAAGAAGATATTGCTGTTTGCACCAACCTTCCGTGGAAACGGCAAGATGTCCGGATTTTATCCGGTAGATAAATTTGATGTTGTAAAGCTTTATGAGGAATTGGGCAAAGAATATGCAATTGTAATTAAGCACCACCCGTTTGTCAAAGACCGCAACGAAATTCCGGCAGAATATAAAGATTATATCATTGATATGTCCGACAGCTCTGAACTGAATGATTTGCTGTTTGTGACGGACTTACTGGTAACCGATTATTCTTCTGTTATATTTGAGGCGGCACTTCTTGATATACCGATGCTGTTTTATGCATATGATTTGCAACGTTATATTGCAACGCGAGGCTTTTATTATGAATACGATAAATTCGTTCCCGGTAAAATAGTATATAGTTTTTCACAGGTAGTGGAAGCTGTGAAGCATAATGATTTTGAACAGGAAAAGATTTTGCCGTTCAAAACAAGGTTTTTTGATCATTTAGATGGGAAATCTTCCCAGAGAACCGTAGATTTAATCTATCAATCTTTAAAAAAATAGAAAAGAGGATTCGTATATGAACTTTGGAGTAATATTAGCAGGTGGCATTGGCAGCAGAATGGGCAATGTGGAAAAGCCAAAGCAGTACTTAACCATAGGAGACAAGCCAATCATTATTCATACCATTGAAAAGTTTTATGTAAATAGTAAATTTGAAAAGTTGATTGTTCTGTGTCCGGGACAATGGGTGGGACATACCCGTGATTTGGTCAAGAAATATTTTAACGATGAAAATCGTATTGCCGTTATTGAAGGCGGCGAAACCAGAAATGAAACGATTATGAATTCCATTTCTTATATTGACCAGCATTTCGGTGTAGATGAGGATACCATTATCGTAACTCATGATTCGGTAAGACCATTCCTGACCCATCGTATTATTGAAGATAATATCCGATATGCAAGGGAATTTGGCGCATGCGATACGGTGATTCCTGCTTCGGATACCATCGTGGAAAGCGAGAACAATAAAATAATCAGTAATATACCAGAGCGTTCCAAAATGTACCAGGGTCAGACCCCTCAGTCCTTTAAAGCTGAAAAATTGAGAGAATTATATCTGGCACTTACAGAAGAAGAAAAAGAAATCTTAACAGATGCTGCAAAGATTTTTGTAATAAAGGGTCAGGCAGTTCATCTTGTAGAAGGCGAAGTATTTAATATCAAAATTACTTATCCATATGATCTTAGAGTAGCGGAGACGCTGATAAAAGGAGATTATTAATATATGCTCAATACCGTATATCGTTTAGTCGCACCCCGAAGAATCGAGGTTGCGTTTAATGACATTGACTTATTAAGTGGTGACATCGTGGTGAGACCAACTCATCTTTCCATCTGCCATGCAGACCAAAGGTATTATCAGGGTACAAGACCTGCAGAAGTACTGGAAAAAAAGCTTCCGATGGCTCTCATTCATGAGGGCGTGGGAGAAGTTGTCTATGATCCCAAAGGGGAATTTAAAGCGGGAGAAGCGGTAGTTATGATACCAAACACTCCAGCTGAAATGGATAATATTATTGCTGAAAATTATTTAGAAACCAGCAAATTCCGAGCCAGTGGTTTTGACGGTTTTATGCAGGATAATGTATCAATGGGAAGAGACCGCCTGGTAAGACTGCCAGAAGGAATTGACAAAACCATTGCAGCATTTACGGAACTGGTTTCGGTTAGTGTCCATGCTCTGAGACGTTTTGACGAAATAGCCCATGGAAAAAGAAATGTAGTCGGAATTTGGGGAGACGGAAATCTGGGCTTTATTACAGCTTTATTCTTTAAAGCAATGTTTCCTGATACCAGACTGTGCATTTTTGGTGTAGACAGGGAAAAACTATCTGGTTTTACCTTTGCAGATGAAACCTTTATCGTAAGAGATATTCCGAAAGACTTTCGTGTGGATCATGGGATTGAGTGTGTAGGAGGCGATGCTTCTCAAAAGGCGATAGACCAGATTATTGACCATATCAATCCAGAAGGAACCATTTCTATCTTGGGAGTATCGGAATACGCTGTACCCATAAATACCAGGATGGTACTTGAAAAAGGACTTCGTATTTTTGGCAGCAGCCGGAGTGGAAGAAAAGATTTTGAAAAAACCGTCGAAATGTATCAATCAAATCCGGAAATCATATCCTATCTCAGCAATATTGTTGGGGCCAAGATAGAGGTTCGTTCGATTGATGATATGAAGAAGGCATTTGAAACAGATATCCAGAAAACCTTGGGAAAAACCATTATGATTTGGAACAAATAAGTTATGAAAAATAGCTTGGGGCAAATAAGTTTTTAAGAAAGCGAAAAAAACGTGAAAAATTATATTAAAACCTTTAATAAATATAGATATCTTCTGTATGAGCTGGTTAAAAAAGGAATTGTTTTAAAATACAGAAGATCTTATTTGGGTATTTTATGGACTCTTTTGGAGCCTCTGCTTACGATGATTGTGTTGGCGCTGGTATTTTCCGGTTTAAAAGGAAAAGCAGATACGACCTTTCCTGTTTATATATTAAGCGGACGTCTAATATACTCTTTCTTTTCCACAGCAACCAAGGGAGCTATGAAATCCATCCAAAGCAATGCTAAAATGATGAAGAAGGTATATGTACCAAAGTATATATACCCATTGTCAAATGTAATTTTTAACTATATTATATTTTTAATATCATTAATTGTACTGCTTGGCGTATCCATTGTACTTAAAGTAAAACCTACTATTTACATCCTGCAGGCGATAGTTCCTCTTACTTTGATTTTTATTATGGCCTTAGGAGTAGGACTGATTCTTGCAACCATGAGTGTATTTTTCCGGGATTTAGAATATCTATGGGGAGTTGCCCTGATGTTGCTTATGTATTCCTGTGCAATATTTTATGACCCAACCGCCATTCCTCTGGAGAACCGATGGGTTCTGGATATTAATCCATTGTATCACATTATCACCAATTTTCGTGATGCTGTTTTGTTTGGGCAGCCATTGACCCCAAAATATCTCATTGCTTCGTTAGCTATAAGCTTTGGCAGTTTGATTGTCGGCATTTATGTCTTTTATAAAAAACAGGACGAGTTTATCTTGCATATTTAATATTCATATCAAAACATGCAGTGCGCATTCTTCAAGGGTTATTTGTGTTGCTAAGCTGGCATGAAAGTGGTATAATGCGTATTCAAAATTGAATAAAAATGCGTATTCAAAAATTGAAAAGAATTTTAATTAAGATGATTTGAAAGTGCTTCGCGACGCACAGATGGGTATAAACTTGAAAAAGAAGATTGTATTAAAACTCAACAACATTGGTATAAAGTTTAATTTAAGCCAGGAAAAAGTTGACAATTTAAAGGAATATGTTATTAAATTTGTAAAACGAGAAATTAAATATAATGAATTTTGGGCATTAAAAAATGTTTCTTTTGAGGTAGAAGAAGGAGACCGGGTAGGGATTTTAGGACTTAATGGTGCCGGGAAAAGTACCTTGCTAAAGGTAATTGCAGGTGTTTTAAAGCCGACAGAAGGAACGGTAAAAGTAAAAGGAAAAATTGTGCCCCTGCTTGAGCTGGGAGCTGGCTTTGATCCCCAGTATACGGGAAAAGAGAACATATTTCTATATGGAGCCATCTTAGGTTATCCCAAAGCTTTCATAGAAGAAAAGTATAATGAAATCGTTAAATTTTCTGGGCTCAAAGAATTTATTGATGTCCCGGTAAAAAATTATTCCTCCGGGATGAAGGCCCGACTGGGTTTTTCCATTGCAACCGTTGTGGAACCGGAAATTCTCATTTTGGATGAAGTTCTTTCGGTGGGAGATGCAAAGTTTAAGAAAAAAAGCGAAAAGAAAATTATGAAGATGTTTGATAAAGGTGTCACCGTTCTTTTTGTTTCCCACTCCCTTGAACAGGTAAAGCGCCTATGTAACAAAGCCATTTTATTAGAGCATGGGCAGTTGATTGCATCCGGAACGGTGGAAGAAGTAAGCGAGATTTATAAAGAAAAGCTAAAACAAAAAGATTAGGATTGTTTTGCCGCTGGAGCGGCATGACTGGAAGGTTGAAAGAAGGACACTTTGTATTCCTTGATTGTAAGCCCGCTGAAGCGGGCAGATGGGAGCCATATATGAAAAAAGTCATTACTTATGGGACCTATGATTTACTCCATGTAGGACATATTAATTTGCTAAGACGAGCAAAAGAACTGGGAGATTACCTCGTTGTGGCGTTATCTTCAGACGAGTTTAATGCAGGAAAACATAAAACAGCATATCATTGCTACGAAGACCGAAAGCTGATATTGGAAGCCATCAAATATGTGGATGAAGTTATCCCGGAAACCAGTTGGGAACAAAAGATAACCGATGTCCAGGCCTTGGACGTGGATGTGTTTGTAATGGGAGATGATTGGGCAGGTCAATTTGATTTCCTGAAGGATTATTGTGAAGTAATCTACCTTCCCAGAACAGAAGGAATATCCACAACTAAGATAAAAGGCGACTTAAAAAAATAATTTTATTACTGTTTGTGTTACTTTTGCAATATGATTGGAAGTATCAAAAATTAGTTGTTTAGTTTACGATTCATTAAAAAGAATGCAAAATGGAGATGCAAATAGATGGGGCCCAATATGTTAATTAAAGGAAAGAAGCATATTAAGAAAGCTTTGAAAAAAGTAGCACATTTTGTTTACAGGATAGGCTGTGTTATCTTACCGCTACAGAACAAAGTAATCGCATTTAACTGCAGCAATGGAAGAAATTATGCAGGAAATGTAAAATATATATATGAAGAGATGATAAAACAGGGACTGGACAAAGAATATAAATGTGTCTGGTCTTTTCGGGATACCAACACTTATGTACCAGGCAATTGCAAAATCGTAAAATATGGAAGATTTTCTTATCTTTATTATATGGCAATTGCCAAAATCTGGATATGCGATGTACGTCAACCAGCTTTTCTAATTAAGAGGAAAGGCGTCAGCTATATTCAGACATGGCACGGAACCCCTCTTAAAAAACTGGGCATGGATATGGATGATGTATTTATGGCTGCAGGAGAGAGCATTGAAACATATAAAAGTAAGTTTTTAAAGAATGCTCAAACATGGGATTATTTAATTTCTCAAAATCCTTTTTCTACCCAAACATTTCGAAGATGCTTTGCCTTTCAGAAGACCATGCTAAAAATCGGGTACCCCAGAAACGACATACTGATAAAGGAAAACAATTCTGAAAGTGTCCGGGTGATTAAGGAAAAATTAGGCTTGCCATTAGACAAAAAGATTGCAATTTATGCGCCTACCTGGCGTGACGATGAATTCAACAGCAATAAAGAGTATAAATTTTCCACCCGAATGGACTTTGGACTTTTAAAACAGGAAATGGGGCAAGAATATGTAATCATTGTTAAATATCACTATTTAGTCAGTGAAGCAATTGATTGGACACCTTATAAAGGATTTGTATATAATTTCGACGCAACCCATGATATTTCATTGCTTTATCTAGTTTCAGATATTCTCATAACAGATTATTCTTCTGTTATGTTTGATTACAGTGTTTTAAAACGTCCTATGTTTTTCTATTGTTATGACTTGGAAAAATATAAAAATCATCTCCGTGGTTTTTACTTTGATTTTGAAATGGAAGCCCCAGGACCAATATCAGAAACCACAGTTCAATTAATTCGGGATATAAAAGAATATGATAAAGAAACATATAAAGAACGTTACGAAGCCTTTTCTGAAAAGTATAATCCATGGGACAATGGAGAAGCATCTGAAAAAGTTGTGGACTTAATAAAATCATTGTAGATTAACAGTAGTGCAGAGATGGGAGTCAAAAATGCAAGCTGAAAGGGAAAATCTTCAAGGGGGTATAACCGTATTAGAAATCCAACAGATTTTGGAGCGGTATAACATAGGCAAAAAGCCACTGGCCAGGCTTCTTGGCTGGGGAGAAGTAACCATTATCCGCTATTTGAACGGAGATGAACCATCCAGAGCTTATTCCGATAAGCTTATGGAGCTATATAAAAGTCCCAGAGCCTATTATGAGTTACTAAACCAAAACAAAGATCAGATTACGTTTGTAGCCTGTGAAAAAAGTAAAAGTGCCATTTACAAGTGCATCCTTCAATCAAAAATATTAGTAGCCGCCTATTATCTAAAAAGTAAGTGGGAAGGTTATCTGCCAACAGAAGGATACCGTTGTCTTCTTTACTACGTACAGGGCTTTTCCCTTGCTCTAAACAAAACCCCTTTCTTTCCGGAAGAATATTTGATATTACCCTCGGCAATACCCTACGAACAAGTATTGGAGATTTTATCGGATGATTTGTATATTCCAGAAGAAATGTTGGAGACTGTCCTTTCCAAAAAAGAGTTGGATTTGCTGAATGGCATTGTCAAAGCATTTATGTGGTATGGTCATGTGACGCTGAAAACCATTATGGTAGAAGAAAACAACGAGCTAAAAATATCAAGAAATAAAAACAACGAAAGAATCGTCTCTCTTGATACCCTGCAAAAGCATTTTCAGTGGATTTTGAAAGAATATCGCATCCTGAAAGCGGATGATATATGGAAATATATAGATTCCAGATTTGCAGAAACACGTAAGTGGAAGACAATAATGACGTGGTAACTTTGTGTTTAGGCGGGAGAGGACGCTCCTGAGATATAGGCTGCGAACGCCGAAAGAGCGGGTGGATCAATGCCTCCCAGGAACGGCTTCCTTGGAAAACGGCTTGCATGCGAAAGATTTCTGGCTAGCGTAGAAGCACCGAAAGAACTAAGACTTTAAAAATTTGCTAAGGGCACCCCCACAAAAACTATAACTCGCACTTTAGTACATTGGAATGTTGTACTCATTGATGCTCAAACAATAGCT
>JAVBLX010000075.1:0-20773 GCA_031553075.1 Acetivibrio sp. | reverse complement strand
AGAGAAATTGCCGAGATTTTGGAGGTGACTCCAAAGGTTGTTAATGTACGCATTTTTCGAGCACGGAAGAAATTGCAGGAAATCTTGGCTCATTTGAGATGATGGGAACGATTGCCTTTCTTAGAATGAAATAAAGTTTATTAAGTTGGGTGTCTGATTTTGGATTCATTTGTTTTGAAATGTTGATTAGGTTAGGATAGCAGGAGGGATTTCTTTATGAAGGAAGAAGATAAAAAGCTGAAAAATGCGCTGAATGAAAATCTTGATCGGTTCTTGGAACAGATGCCTACCGATGAGGAAATCAGAAAGAGGCATACATTTACGGAATCTTTTCAATTATATATGAGAAATTTAATCCGGGGGCAAGGGCCTGGGAAGAAGAGAATGAAATCAAAGAAAAACTGGTATGCGATTATAAAGGCTGCGGCTATGTTGGCTTGTGTGATTGGAGTGGGGACATTAGCGTTTACGATTTTGCAGCCGGCAGGTTCTGGTTCAGAAAAATCGGTGAGATCTTCACAAGACCAAACGGCGGCGTCTGCAGTTGAGAATTTTGAATATAAAAGTGAAGATTCGGTTTCTGGCGTGGCAGGTGATGATATGGCGGAAACTCCTATGCAAGAAGAAGGAATTATTTCTATCGATGGAGCAGATAAGGAAACCCAAGCAGAAGCAGGTGAAGGGACTTCTTCGGATAATGCTGGAGAGATATGGAATAGCAGGGAGTTTTTATGGACTGCTTTAGAAACGGGATTTGATGGCACGGATTACTATGTTACATTTTCTCTGACAAATACCAGTGACGAGTCTATTTCGTTTAGCAATATATATGAATGGACTTATACCTCAGGTGAGGTGAAAAATACTTATCGGGATATGACGAATCTCACAGAATCAACGCTTTTACCTGGTGAAACGATAGAGCAGACTTTTCAGAACTTGTCGATTTATGGGGTTAAGGAGCCTGGTGGAACGTTAATCGTAAAACGCTTTTTGGGACAGGATGAGATTTCTATTTCTTTTGTGCTAGAGAAATAGTGAGTCAAACGTTATGGTTAGGCGAAGATACATTGTAAGAGATAGGCGCTTAAAAAGAAAAATAGAAAAAAATTATTTTCTTGTAGTAAAAACACCCTTTTTTACGTTATTATTAGAAAGAGAGATAAAGTTTCTTTCAAAGGTAAAGGAGGGTATTTTTATGAAAAAAATCAAAAAAAGTTATGTGGGTGTTATTTTAGCTTTAAGTATGCTTTGTGGTCTTAGTGGCTGTGGTGGCAGTAAAAGTGCGGATAACAATGCAGGCAGAGCAGAAAGTATAACTGCTGCACCAGCGGCAGAAGCACCAATGGCGCCAATGGATGAGAAGGAAGCCTATGCTTATGATTCGGCAGCACAAACAGAGGAAGCTGGCGGTGGTCTTGCCAGCTCAAACAGTATTTCAGGTACCAATATTCAAAGCACTCAAAAACTGATTAAGGACATTTATATCAATGCAGAAACCAAAGAATTTGATTCTTTAATGGAAGCGCTGACTACCCAGGTAACTGAGCTTGGTGGTTATATTCAGAATTCACAGCTGAGTGGAAACAGCTATTATGGAGATGGATATAAAAATGGAAGCATCGTTGCCCGAATACCAGCAGATAAATTGGATCTGTTTGTAAGGGTAGTCAGCGATGCCGCCAACATTACCAGCAAATCAGAAAGTACACGCGATGTAACACTTCAATATGTAGATATGGCAAGTCATGTATCCGCACTTCGAGCGGAACAGGAAAGCCTTCTTAAGATTCTGGAAGCAGCCACCAAGCTGGATGATATTATCAAGGTTCAGTCCCAGCTGACGCAGGTTCGTTATGAGATTGAATCCTATGAATCCCAGCTTCGTACCTTTGATAATCTGGTAAGCTACAGCACCGTATCCATTAACATTCAAGAAGTGGGAAGAGAAACCACGGTTATTACTAAAACCTTTGGAGAAAAAGTGTCTGCACAGTTAGGGCAGAACTTGTATGATATTAAGGAAGGCTTCTTAGATTTCTCTATCTGGTTTATCAGCTCACTGCCATATATTGTTATCTGGGCGGTTATCATTATCAGTGGTGTCTTAGTTGGTAGAGGTATTTATCGGAAGAGACAGAAAAAGGCAGGAAATCATATAGTTGAAAAAGCAGAACCTTCTGAAACAAAGAATGAGTAAAAAATCTTGCGATTTTTCTTATAAACTCATATGAACTTTTTTATTAATTGGTTTTTTATAACTCGTAGTATTTTTTTATATGATTTTTTTATATGAGTTTCTTATAAATAGTTGACAAACGAATAAGTTTTAAGTATACTACCACCTGTAAAGAAAAAAACTTGACAGGTGGTGTTTCTTGTGATAGACTTGTCTAGGTCAGTTGAGAAAGACCAGGACACGTTGGAGAGAATTGTAGAGCTTTCCCTTTTATATGACTTCTATGGAGGTCTATTAAAAGAGCAGAAGCGTCTGGTTTTTGAAGATTATGTTCTGAATGATTTATCACTAAGTGAGATTGCCGAAGAGCGTGGCATTAGCCGACAAGCCGTCCATGATACGGTAAAGCGATGTACCAGAGAATTGACCGAATATGAAGAGACCTTGTGTCTTATCCAAAAATTTCAGGTTATTAAAAATAAAGTAAATGAGATTCATCAGATTGCTTCCCAGCTTCGAATGGAAGATGAGGCTGCATCAGATGAGATGATTCGTATAGAAAACCTTTCAAATGAAATACTAGATGAACTGTAGCCTACAGCTATGGGAGAAAGGAGAGCCGCATGGCATTTGACAGCTTAACCGAGAAACTGCAAAATGTATTTAAGAACTTAAAAAGCAAGGGTAAACTAACCGAAGAAGACGTAAAATTAGCTTTAAAAGAGGTTAAAATGGCCTTATTAGAAGCGGATGTTAACTTTAAGGTAGTTAAGAATTTTATTAAGTCCGTACAGGAACGTGCCATCGGTCAGGATGTTTTGAACAGTCTGACACCCGGTCAGATGGTAATTAAAATGGTTAACGAAGAGCTGGTTAAGCTCATGGGTGACGAGACGACCGAACTGACCTTAAAGCCCTCTAATGAGATTACTGTTATTATGATGTGTGGTTTACAAGGTGCAGGTAAGACGACTACAGCCGCAAAGCTGGCTGGAAAGTTCAAGCAAAAGGGCAGGAAACCGTTGCTGGTAGCCTGCGATATCTATCGACCAGCCGCCATTGAGCAGCTTCAGATTAACGGAGAAAAACAGGGTGTCCCCGTATTCTCCATGGGAAGCGGACACAAGCCTTTAAACATTGCCAAAGCCGCTATGGAGCATGCCGCCAAAAATGGTATGAACATAGTGTTAATTGATACCGCCGGACGTCTTCACATTGATGAAGACATGATGGCAGAGCTGATGGAAATCAAAGAAAACATCCAAGTACACCAGTCCGTTCTGGTTGTGGATTCCATGACTGGTCAGGACGCTGTAAATGTAGCCGAAACCTTCAACGAAAAAATCGGCGTCGATGGTGTGATTTTGACCAAATTAGACGGAGATACCCGTGGTGGTGCAGCCCTTTCTATTCGTGCTGTAACGGGCAAGCCTATTTTATATGTAGGTATGGGTGAAAAGCTTTCCGATTTGGAACAGTTTTATCCCGAACGTATGGCATCCCGTATTTTAGGCATGGGTGATGTCCTTTCCCTGATTGAAAAAGCCGAAGCCAGTATGGACCAGGAAAAAGCGGAAGCCTTAGGGAAGAAGCTGAAAAAAGCTGAGTTTGACTTCAACGATTTTTTGGACTCCATGGAGCAGATGAAAAAAATGGGTGGACTCACCAGTATCTTAAGCATGATGCCAGGTGCAGGACTACCAAAGGACATGGACGTAGATGACAACGCCTTTAAAAGTGTAGAAGCCATTATCTTTTCCATGACCAAAGAAGAAAGAAGTAACCCCGCAGTATTAAATCCCTCACGTAAACGAAGAATTGCCAATGGAGCCGGGGTTGATATCAGCGAAGTGAACCGTCTGGTAAAACAGATGGAACAAATGAAAAAAATGATGAAACAGATGCCCGGCATGATGAAAGGCCACGGCAAAAAAGGTAAGTTTAGAATGCCATTTGGCTTCTAACAAAGGTAGGTTTAGGATGCCAATAGGCTTCTAATAGATGAATTTTGATGTGTTTAAGGAGGTGAAATCATGGCAGTAAAAATCCGCTTAAAGAGAATGGGACAGAAAAAGAATCCTTTCTATAGAATCGTAGTTGCAGACGGAAGAGCTCCACGTGATGGAAGATTTATCGAAGAAATCGGTACTTATGATCCAAACCAGAACCCAAGCGCTTTCAATGTAAACGAAGAAGCAGCGAAGAAATGGTTAGCAAACGGCGCTCAGCCAACAGAAGTTGTTAGCAAGATTTTCAAAAATGCAGGAATTTCTAAATAAGGGTGAAAGTGTGAATATTATTCACACTCCCTGATTTAAGTGTGTGCCTTGCACACAGACGGGAGCAATGTGATGAAAAAATTAGTTGAAGTAATTGCGAAATCACTCGTGGATCACCCGGAAGAAGTAGTAGTTACCGAATCCGAAGGTGAGAAAGGTACTGTAATTGAGCTCAAGGTAGCCGCAGACGATATGGGTAAAGTAATCGGCAAACAAGGCCGGGTTGCTAAAAGCATTCGTACAGTTGTGAAAGCAGCTGCCTCAAGAGAGGATAAAAAAGTTATCGTTGAGATACAATAATTCTCATCAGAGCTGCGTGAAATTCGCAGCTCTTTTATTATTTTCATCAAAACTATATTGGAATCAAATATTTAAGCAGAGCTCATTTTACTTAAAAAAAATAGTTTAAACAATTTTTAATGTTAATGATAGATTAATGACAATTAGCAAGTTAATATATAGGCCATTCAAGGTGGCAGATAGGAGTCAGAGATGGAAGATTTACTACGGGTTGGCGTGATTGCCTCAACTCATGGAATCAAGGGTGAAGTAAAGGTTTTTCCTACCACCGATGATGTAATGCGTTTTAAGAAGTTAAAACAGGTTATTTTAGATACCGGCAAAGAGCAATTGCGTTTGGAAATACAATCCGTCCGTTTCTTTAAACAGATGGCCATCCTAAAATTCAAAGGAATTGACAACATAAATGACATTGAAAAATATAAAGGAAAAGATCTTCTGGTAACCAGAGAAAATGCAGTGCCATTAGAAGCAGATGAGTACTTTATTTATGATATAATTGGAGCCACTGTTTACACCGAAGAAGAGCAGGAACTAGGCACCCTCACAGAAGTTCTAACCACCGGAGCCAACGACGTATACGTAGTAGAATCCACCGAAGGCAAAGAAATTCTTTTGCCAGTAATCAAAGATTGCGTCAAAGAAATAGATGTAGAAAATAAAAAAGTAGTCGTTCATGTCATGGAAGGCTTATTAGACAATTAGTCAGGTACATTCCTCTTGAATGTTGTGCCGCCTTGCGGCTGAATGGAGATTATTATGAAATATCACGTACTAACCCTCTTTCCAGAAATGATTCAGAACGGCATGAGCACCAGCATCACCGGCCGAGCCCTGGAAAAAGGTCTGATTGAACTAAATACAGTCAACATCCGAGACTACTCCGACAACAAGCACATGAAAGTAGACGACTATCCTTACGGTGGTGGAGCCGGAATGGTAATGCAAGCCGAACCCGTCTTTCGAGCTTATTGCTCCATATTGGAGAATGGGAAAAAGACACAAGGAACTGAAGTAACAGAAGTAACAGACAAAATAGAAGGAACAGACAACATAGAAAGAGCAGATAAAGTGCCACGAGTAATTTATCTGACCCCCCAGGGAAACGTATTTAATCAATCAATCGCCGAAGAGTTAAGTAAAGAAAAGGAATTGGTTTTTCTCTGCGGACACTATGAAGGAATCGATGAACGAGTATTGGAAACCATTGTAACCGACAACATTTCCATCGGCGATTATGTCCTAACTGGCGGTGAACTCCCAGCCATGGTAATGATGGACACCATCTCCCGCCTGGTTCCCGGAGTCCTAAGCAATGACGTATCTGCCGAAACCGAAAGCTTCCAGGACAACCTCCTGGAATACCCCCAATATTCCCGCCCAGAAATCTGGCGAGAAACCCCTGTCCCCCCAGTATTACTATCCGGCCACCACAAAAACATCGAAACCTGGCGCAGAGAACAATCCCTCATCCGCACTATGGAACGCAGACCAGACCTGTTTGAACGTGTTCAACTCACAAAAAAAGACATTAAATTTTTAAAAGATTATCATTCCAATAATGAATAATTATTTATGAACCCCGTCGGGTTCCAATAATAATAAAAAATACTTGCAATCCCTCCTCAACTATGCTATAGTTTGAATGTTGTGAGATGAGATGTTCCTCTGTTATGATATGCAAACCGCATGCCAAGTATTAAGAACATCAAAATAAAAAGGAGGTTCACACAAATGAACAATATTATTAAAAACATTGAAAATGCTCAGCTGAAAGCAGAAGTACCCGTATTTAGAGTAGGAGATACTGTACGTGTATATGCAAAAGTAAAAGAAGGTGCCAGAGAAAGATTACAGTTATTCGAAGGAACCGTTTTAAAAAGACAAAACGGCGGTGCCAGAGAAACCTTTACCGTTCGTAAATTTTCAAACGGAATCGGCGTAGAAAAAACCTGGCCATTACATTCACCAAACGTTGACAGAATTGAAGTAATCAGACGTGGTAAAGTAAGAAGAGCAAAACTTAACTATCTGAGAGGTCGCCTTGGTAAAGCAGCGAAAGTAAAAGAATCAGTTAAATAATGTAAGATAAAGGGACAAGACATCATGTGTTGTCCCTTTTTATCCTTCCTGGATTATCCAGTCTAAAACAGGTCTGGTTTAAGGAGTGTGGTTAAGTTATGAGTATAAATTTCCGATATATTGATGAAGATAAGAAAAGGCGAAGAAAATTAATTTTTTCCCTTATTGCATGGTTTGTAGAAATCCTTTTAATCATCTTAATGGCTTATTTTATCATTGCATATGGCGTGGAGCGCACCACTATGGTAGGCGAATCCATGAATACAACCTTACAGGATGGCGACAAAATAATCATCAACAAAATGCTCTACCGCTTTACAGAACCAAAGCGTTTTGATATAATTGTATTTAAACAATCAGGAAAAGAGCATGGCTACTATAATATCAAACGGATTATTGGGTTGCCGGGAGAGACTTTGCAGATTGTGGATGGCTATGTCTATATTAATAATGAAAAACTTGCAGAAAAGATTGTTGTAGATGAGTGCGCCAATGGTGGTATGGGAGAAGAGCCCATTACACTGGATGATGGAGAATACTTCGTACTTGGTGACAATCGAAACAATAGTGAGGACAGCCGATATGCCAATGTCGGTAATATCACCCAAAATGATATGATTGGAAAAGCTTGGATTCGACTGAATCCATTTGATTTTGTCAATTTAATCGGTACAAATGACGGTGATAGTAACAGCGAAAACAACGAAAGCAACAACAGCAACTAAGGTTAAAAGGAGACCAAACATGCACTTTCAATGGTACCCTGGTCATATGACCAAAGCAAAACGCGCAATGCAGGAGGACATTAAACTCATTGACGTGGTGATTGAGCTGGTGGATGCCCGAATCCCACTGAGTAGCAAGAATCCTGATATTGATGAAATCGGAAAGAACAAAGCCCGAATCATTTTACTGAATAAATATGATCTGGCTGATAAAGATAAAACATCTGACTGGAAGAACTGGTATGAAAAACAGGGATTTCACGTTGCCTTGGTAAATTCCAAAGCAGGAACCGGGGTAAAAGCGGTAACGGATGTAATTATGGAGGCCTGTAAAGAAAAAATCGAGCGGGATCGCCGAAAAGGGATTTTAAACCGTCCGGTTAGAGCTATGATTGTTGGAATTCCCAATGTAGGAAAATCAACCTTTATTAACAGCTTTGCGGGCAAGGCATGTGCCAAAACCGGTAACAAGCCCGGTGTCACAAAGGGCAAACAATGGATTCGTTTGAATAAGAACGTAGAGCTTTTAGATACCCCGGGTATCCTCTGGCCTAAATTCGAGGATCAGTCAGTGGGGTTAAAGCTGGCCTTTATTGGATCGATTAAAGAAGAAATACTTAATATTTTAGAACTTTCTCTGGAGCTCATATTATTTTTAAATGAATTTTACCAGGGGGCGATAGAGGAATTTTATCAAATCGAAAAGGGAACAGACAAGGTTGATACCTTGAAAAAGATTGCTAAAAAGCGAGGATGTATTCAAAAGGGAAATGAACTGGATTACAATAAAGCTGCTGGTATTATTATGGATGATTTTAAAGCTGGAAAAATTGGCAAATTCACCCTGGAGTTTCCAGAAAAAGGTTCTGCCGAGCCCAATGGGTAAATGAATAAGCGTAGAATCATAATTCCATTACTGATTGCCATAATCGCCTTGTTCCTTGACTTTTTTGGAACGGCTTCTTTTCACATAACCAAAGTGATTGGCAATTCCATGGAGAATACTTTGATGGATGGTGATTATATCGCCATCAACAAGCTAAATTATAAAGTCTCCAAACCAGAGCGATTTGATGTAATTGTATTTCCTTTCGATGAAGAAAACCGTGTGTTTTATGTAAAACGGGTGATTGGTCTCCCAGGGGAGACGATACAGATAAAAAACAGTGCGATTTATATTAATGATCAATTGCTTCCGGAATTTTATGGAAAAGAATCCATGGATGAAAATACCGAAGGAATTGCAATTGAAAAGATAAATTTGAAAGAAAATGAGTACTTTGTTCTGGGGGATAACCGTAATCAGAGCTTTGACAGTCGGGACAAAGAGGTTGGCTTTATTAAACAGGAGAATATTTTAGGGAAGGCCTTTTTAAGAATTTCTTCCTTTTCTCATATAACATTCATAAGGGGTTGATGGTATGTACAATAAGGATAAGGTGGATGAAGCATTTGAATTCTGTAAAGACATTCCTGTTTTTTTTGAGCCTTCTCCAAAACGTACACCAGTCTCTTTTTATACTTCTTCGGAAGTGGTAGATACACAGGATTCATTTTTTCTCCCCCCGGAGGAAGTGCAGACAGACTTAAAAAAAGAGCCTCGTCTATGGATTTTTTTTCGGGAATTGGGGACCTTTCTTCTTTGTTTGCTCATTGCTTATGGTGCGGCCCGTTTTATTACGGATTATCTTGTACAGCCCACCCGGGTGGAAGGTATTTCGATGGAACAGACTCTGGCCGATGGTGACGTTCTGATAATTGATAAGCTGTCTTATCTGCTTCATGAGCCGAAGCGCTTTGATGTTGTCATCTTTCCTTATTCTATGAAGGAGTATTTTGTCAAGCGGGTCATCGGACTTCCTGGCGAAACCATTCAGATTCTGAATGGGGTCATCTACATAGACCAAGAGCCTTTATTGGAGCATTTTGGTCTGGAGGAGTTAAAGAATGGTGGAATTGCCGCTTCGCCCATTACTCTGGGTGCAGATGAATACTTTCTGCTTGGTGATAACCGGAATCACAGCACAGACAGCCGGAGCGATCTGGTTGGACCGGTTTCAAAAGACAAAATAGAAGGGAAGGCCTGGATGCGGATTTATCCGTTTGATTCCATTGGGTCCTTAAAATAACGATGGCGCTTAATATTCAAGATATTAAAATGAAGCTGGAAACGGCGGCTACGATAGAAAGAGAACTTTATTTAGAAGAACTGAAAGAGGATAGCCGTGCTGGTGTAAAAAAGCTGGTAGAGCGGTATGAAAAAGAAAAAGAGAAGCTGGAAAAGGAAAAATACCGAGTCGCTGCCATGATGGAATTTGAGCGAAAGTATGCAGAGTATGAATTTATCTGTGGGATTGATGAGGTAGGCAGAGGTCCTTTAGCCGGTCCGGTTGTGGCTGGCGCAGTTATCTTACCTAAGGACGTAGAAATCCTTTATATTAACGATTCGAAGCAGTTAAGCGAAGAGAAGCGGGAAGCCCTTTATCTCGAAATCATGGAAAAGTCAGTGGCGACTGGAATCGGTATTGTACCACCAGGTGTCATTGATGAAATTAACATTTTACAGGCTACTTATGAAGCCATGCGTATTGCTGTCTCCAAGCTTTCGGTAAAGCCAAATCTGCTTTTAAACGATGCCGTTACCATTCCGTTGGTGAACATCAAACAGGTTGCCATTATAAAGGGAGATGCCAGAAGTGTTTCCATTGCGGCAGCCAGTATCATTGCCAAGGTAACCAGGGATCATATGATGAGCGAATACAGTAAGCTTTATCCTCATTATGAATTTCATAAAAATAAAGGCTATGGTTCCAGCGCTCATATAGAAGCCTTAAAAGAATTTGGACCTTGTCCAATACATAGAGAGTCATTTATTAAGAATTTCAAATAATTGCTATCATTACAAGTTTATGATACAAATAGTTCTGGATTGGAGGGACCTTATGGATCAAAATGATAAAAAACGGAAAACCGCAGTTGCCATACAGTATGAGCCCTCAGAAGCTGCACCCAAGATCATTGCTTCCGGGAAGGGACATCTGGCAGATAAAATCATCGAAACGGCAAAGGAAGCTAAAGTACCCGTTCATAAGGATGATAAGCTGGCGAATACCTTATCAAGGCTAGAGATTGGTGATTTTATTCCACCCGAGCTTTATCAGGTAGTGGCTGAGGTGCTTATTTTTGTTGATCAAATGGAACGAATCAAAGGAAAAATGAACCAGCATGAACAAACGAAAAATCGGAGTTGAAAAAGAAGGCGTTGCGGAGACGTTTCTTATATCCAATGGATACGAAGTTTTGGAACGTAATTTTTTCAGCCGTTACGGAGAATTGGATCTTGTCTGTCAAAATCAGGGCTATCTTGTTTTTGTGGAAGTAAAATATCGCTCTTCCTGTGATTTTGGATATCCAGAGGAGGCCGTTACTTATAAAAAGGCTCAGTCAATGATTAAAACAGCAAATTATTATATGTATCAGCATCATATTTCTTCCGATACACCATGTCGCTTTGACATGGTGTCTATTTTAGGAGACCAAATACAGATTATTGAAAATTGTTTGGAGGTATAAATGGAGTTTAAGTATCACTCAGATTATACAGGAGAGAATGAATGCCGACTGGTTATTGAAAATGGCGTTCCGTTTATTACATTTACGGCATTTGAACCCTATGAATATATTATCTGCGGATTTTCTACCCGTGAAGGTGGCGTCAGCGAGGAGCATCTGTCTTCTATGAATTTAAGCTACTCTCGCGGTGACCGGCCGGAACGGGTTGATGAAAATTATGAACGGATTTGTAAGGCCCTGGGTATTTCCCGGGAGCAGCTGATTTTTACCGATCAAGTACACAGCAAGACGGTTGCCTATGTGGATGGAAGTAAAGGAAAATATATGGAAACCGATGGTCTGATTACGGATTGTGAAAATCTTATCTTAACCACCTCTTATGCCGATTGCGTTCCTTTATTTTTTGTTGATACCCATAAAAAGAAAATAGGAACCGCTCATTCCGGCTGGCGTGGAACGGTTGCAAAAATCGGTCAGGAAATCCTGTGTGCAATGAAGCAGCAATTTGAAACAAGACCAGAGGATGTGGTTGCAGTCATTGGCCCATCCATCTGTCGTGACTGTTATGAAGTCAGCGATGAAGTAATAAATGAAGTAAAGAAAATCCTTTCCCCAGAACAAGTGGAGCAGGTCGTTGTCACTGGTTCCGATGATCACTTTCATCTTGATCTGTGGAAGACTAACCAGTATATTTTGGAAAATGCCGGGGTACCTTCCAGTCAGATTCATATCGCCGGACTCTGTACCTCGTGTAATCATAAGTACCTGTTTTCTCACCGTGCATCAAAGGGAAACCGGGGAAACCTGAGTGGTTTTTTGGGAATAAAAGACTTTTCATTTTGGACATAATGTGTTATAACAGTATAGATGATAAAAATTGCACTGCAACACGTATTTAAGATACACAAAAGCAGTGAAGGAATGAGGAGAACAATGAAAAAGAAATTAATCACAATGACCATGATTTTATCAATGGCCTGTGCACTAGCCGGTTGTGGAAGCAGTGCTTCCGACGATGGCTTATCTGCTGCCGCAAAAGTAGTTACCTTAGGCACATATAAAGGAATGGAATTAACCCTTACACCAGTGACCAATGAATCAATTGATGAATACATTAATTCAAATCTGTTATCTGCTTCCACTTCATATGTACAGATAAAGGAAGGAACTGTCGCGGATGGGGATTTGGTGAATATTAACTACAGCGGAAAGAAGGACGGAGTTGCCTTTGAGGGCGGCACAGATGACAGTGAGGCCGGACATAACTTAGCGATCGGAAGTAATTCCTTTATTGATGGCTTTGAGCAGGGACTTATTGGGGTTAAGGTAGGAGATACCGTAGATTTAAATCTTACCTTTCCAGAAAACTATACCAGTACAGAATTAGCTGGACAAGATGTGGTATTTACCGTTACTGTAAACTATATCTGCGGTGAGAAAATCACTCCAGAGCTTACCGATGAATTTGTAGCTTCCAATACTTCTTATAAGAGCGTAGAAGAATACAAAGCCTTTGTAAACGAGACATTGACAAAAAATAACCGTTCCACTGCAGAAGAAACTTTATGGAAACAAGCCGTGGAAAATGCACAAATATCCCAGTATCCACAGGAGGATATTGATGCAGCATTGCAGACCATTCGCAATTACTATGAAGGCATGGCTCAGTATTACAGTACAACCTTTGATGCCTTATTGCAGACATTAGGTTCATCCGAAGCGACCTTTGATAATGATATGCTGGAAACCGCTCAGGGAATCGTTGCTAATAAGCTGGTGGCTCTTGCCATTGCCCAGGAAGAGAAACTTAAGATTTCCGACGAGCTTTACGACACCAAAGTAAAGGAATATGTAATTACGTATGGTGCAGAATCCAAAGAAGCATTAGAGGAACAGGTATCCGTTAAAACTTTAAGAGAGCAGATTTATATGGATCTTGCCCAGGAATTTATTTTAACAAATGCGATTGAGAAATAAGAAATGTTAATTGGGAAAAGTCGTCTCTGGGACGGCTTTTTTCGCTCACAGGATTAGAGGATGATATTGTGAAGAATGGACACAAAATTACTTATGTAGAACCGGGAAGCATTGGTGAGGAACTGGAAATCGAAGCAGGTGATTACCTTCTTGAAATAAATGAAAAAGAGATCGAAGATGTCTTTGACTATCACTATGCCATAAACAGTGAATATCTGGTAATAATAATTCGCAAACCGGATGGTGAAGAGTGGGAGCTGGAGATTGAAAAGGATTACGAGGAAGACCTTGGGCTGAGCTTCGAACAAGGGCTGATGGATGAATACCGTTCCTGTAAAAACAAATGCATGTTTTGTTTTATTGATCAGATGCCGCCTGACATGCGGGAAACCCTTTATTTTAAGGATGATGATGCCAGACTTTCCTTTCTGCAGGGAAATTATATTTCCCTTACAAATTTAAAAAATAAAGATTTAGAAAGAATTCTTTTATATAAGCTTTCACCCATTAATATTTCAGTGCACGCCATGAATCCGGAACTGCGGTGTAAAATGCTTCATAATCGATTTGCCGGAGATTCTTTAAAAAGTCTTAAAACCCTTTATGACGGTGGAATTGAAATGAACAGTCAGATTGTTTTGTGTAAAGGAATTAATGATGGTGAGGAACTGGATTTAAGTATTCGGGAACTTTCAAAATACTTGCCTCATATGCAAAGTCTGTCCGTCGTTCCAGTTGGACTTACAAAATACCGGGATGGGTTAGTGCCTTTGGAAAAATTTACTAAGGATGATGCTAAAAAAGTCTTAAATCAGATTCAGAAATGGCAGGAAACATTTCGGAAGGAATACGGAACCCGTTTTGTCTTTGCCAGTGACGAGTGGTTTTTAACCGCTGGCGAGGAGATTCCAGAGGAGGATTATTACGAAGGCTACGGCCAGATTGAAAATGGAGTGGGAATGGTGCGTTCCCTGATGGATGAAGTTTTGGAATATCTGGAAGACTATAAAGAGACTGGGATGAAAAACAATTTACCCCATGCCCCCAGAAAGTTTTCTTTGGCAACGGGATTACTGGCCAGTGATACCATGAAAGATATTTTAAAAAAAATAAAAGAAGTACTTCCATGGGCAGACGGAACGGTTTATACTATAATAAATGATTTTTTTGGTCATGACATCACCGTATCGGGTCTTCTGACCGGACAGGATATCATTGCCCAGCTAAAGGGAAAAGATTTGGGAGAATATCTTCTTTTACCGGAGAATTTGTTAAGGGCAGGAGAAGAGGTACTTCTGGATGATATTTCCGTAAAAGATTTGGAAATGGCTTTACAAATAGAGATTCGTATTGTACAATCAGACGGAAAGTCACTGGTTGACATGATTATAGATAAGGAGCATTCGATATGAGCAAACCTATGGTAGCTATTGTAGGACGACCAAATGTAGGAAAATCTACCTTGTTCAACGCATTAGCCGGAGAAAAAATCTCCATTGTCCAGGATTTTCCTGGTGTAACCAGAGACCGTATATATGCAGATATTACATGGTTAAACTATCAGTTTACCATGATTGATACGGGCGGTATTGAGCCAAATACCAAAGATGCCATGCTTTCTCACATGCGAGAACAGGCAGAAATTGCAATTGATACGGCAGATGTTATTTTATTTATTGTGGATGTAAGACAAGGACTGGTGGATGATGACTTTAAGGTGGCCGATATGCTGCGTAAGTCCAATAAGCCGGTAGTCTTGGCGGTTAACAAGGTTGACAGCTTTGAAAAGCTTATGCCTGATGTATATGAGTTTTATAACCTTGGAATTGGTGACCCCATTCCGGTATCTGCGGCTTCTAAGCTGGGAATTGGTGACTTACTGGATGAAGTGATAGAGCATTTAAAGAAGTCAAACTTAGAAGAAGTAGAAGATGAGCGTCCGAAGATTGCTATTGTGGGCCGTCCCAATGCAGGAAAATCTTCAATTATCAACAAGCTTTTGGGAGAAAATCGTGTCATTGTTTCCGATATTGCAGGAACAACAAGAGATGCCATTGATACGGAAGTAAAATACAATGGCAAAGAGTATGTCTTTATTGATACCGCAGGACTCCGCCGGAAAAGTAAGATAAAAGAAGAAATTGAGCGTTATAGTATTATTCGTACGGTTGCTGCCGTAGAAAGAGCTGATATTGTTTTACTTGTTATAGATGCAGAGCAAGGTGTTACCGAACAGGATGCCAAAATTGCCGGGATTGCCCATGAACGTGGCAAAGGTATTATTATCTGTGTTAATAAATGGGACTTGGTGGAGAAGAATGATAAGACCATTTATAAATATACCAATGATGTGCGGATGGTTCTCTCTTTCATGCCCTATGCCCAGATTATTTTCATTTCAGCTATGACGGGACAGCGTTTTGGCAAAATATATGAAAACATTGAAACGGTTATCCAGTATCAGAACCTGCGAATTGCAACGGGAGTATTAAATGAGATTGTAACGGAGGCAGTAGCCATGCAGCAGCCGCCATCCGACAAAGGAAAGAGACTTAAGATATTCTATGTAACCCAGGTATCTGTAAAACCACCTACCTTTGTCATCTTTGTAAATGACAAGGAACTGATGCATTTTTCCTATACCCGATATCTGGAAAACAAAATTCGGGATGCATTTGGATTTACCGGTACCGCACTTCGATTTATAACAAGAGAAAGGAAAGAAAAATAATCACTATGGAAACGATGGGAATTATTTTACTGTGTCTTTTAATAGGTTATGGCTTTGGCTGTATTTCTTTTGGTTTTTTAGTTGGAAAACTGAATCATGTTGATATTCGAAACGAGGGAAGTGGTAATGCCGGTGCAACCAATGCATTACGTACGATGGGAATAAAAGGCGGTCTCATTACTTTTTTAGGCGATGCCTTTAAGGCTATTATACCAATCTTAATCATACGATTTATATTTGCGCCAGACTGGGAGCTGTTCGCCTTATATTTAGGACTTGGTGTTGTTTTGGGGCATAATTTTCCATTCTGGCTTAAATTCAAAGGTGGAAAAGGTATCTCTGCAACTGGCGGTATCATTCTTGCGATTGCCGATTGGAGAATTACCCTTTGTGGTTTGATTATATTTATTTTGGTTGTTGCCATTACTCGCTATGTTTCACTTGGTTCTCTGATTGTGTCCTGGCTGCTGCCTCTTAATACCGTTTTGTTTTATAGAGATTCCTCCAATTTTATACATATGCTGATTCTTTCGTTGGCCTTTACTGTTTTAGCATATGTACGACATAAAGATAACATAAAACGTTTATTCTCTGGTACAGAAAGGAAAATAGGTGCTAAAAATGAGTAAAATAGGTATTTTAGGTGCTGGAAGCTGGGGGACTGCATTAGCCGTTGTTCTTGCCAAAAATGGTCACGAGGTTATGCTTTGGTCTGCCATTGAGGCTGAGATTGATATGCTTAAGGAATTCAGAGAGCATAAGAATCGTCTTCCGGGAGTGATTTTACCTGATTCCATTGAGGTTACCACCAATTTAGAAATAACCTGTAAGGATAAACAGCTCCTTGTTTTTGCAGTTGCATCTCCTTATGTACGTTCTACTGCAAAGCTTGCCGCCCCATTTATTGCGGAAAATCAGATGCTGGTAAATGTGGCAAAGGGGATTGAAGAAAGTACTCTTATGACCTTATCTGATATCCTGGAAGAAGAACTGCCTGGAAGAGATGTTGCCGTTTTATCTGGTCCAAGTCATGCAGAAGAGGTTGGAAAGGGAATCCCTACAACCATTGTTGTGGGCGCAAAAACAAAAAAAACAGCCATGTTTATCCAGGAAGTGTTTATGAATGAATTTTTCCGGGTTTATACCAGCCCTGATATTATTGGTATTGAGCTGGGTGGTTCAATAAAGAATGTAATTGCATTGGCTGCCGGTGTCATAGATGGCCTTGAGTTAGGAGATAATACCAAGGCCGCCTTGATTACTCGCGGAATTGCTGAAATGAGCCGTTTAGGAGTGGAAATGGGTGGTAAACCAGAGACCTTTTCCGGCTTATCCGGGATTGGTGATTTGATTGTTACCTGTACCAGTGAACACAGCCGAAATCGTAATGCTGGTTACTTAATGGGAAAAGGCTATACAGCAAAGGAAGCGATGGAAGAAGTAAAGCAGGTAGTTGAAGGTGTCTACTCCGCGAAAGCTGCTCTGACTTTAGCAAAAAAACATAATGTATCCATGCCCATCGTAGAAGAAATAAATCATGTTTTATTTGATGATAAAAAAGCGAAAGATGCACTTTATGACCTGCTCACCAGGGATAGACGACAAGAACACTCTGATCTGGACTGGTAAATCAATACACTGAACTATATTTTTAAAAGCACTATATTTTAAAAAATGTACTATATTTTTAACCCCCTTCAAATATTTAATTAGCATATGAAGGGGGTCTTTTCATGGAAAATTTTAATGTATACAAAGACATACAAGCTCGCACCAACGGAGAAATATACATAGGCGTAGTTGGCCCTGTACGGACCGGAAAATCTACATTTATTAAAAACTTTATGGAACTTTTGGTAATCCCTGGAATTTTAGATGCCCACAGCAAAGAGAGAGCCATTGACGAACTACCGCAGTCGGCCCAGGGAAAAACGATTATGACCACCGAACCTAAATTTATTCCTAAAGAAGCAGTTGAAATCCCTTTTGGAGAAGACAGCAAGGCCAAAGTGCGGCTGATTGATTGCGTTGGATTTATGGTGGAAGGTGCCAGTGGTCATATTGAAAATGAACAGGAACGAATGGTAAAAACACCCTGGTTTGATCACGAAATTCCCTTTACTCAGGCCGCTGAAATTGGTACTCGTAAAGTAATCACCGACCATTCTACGGTGGGCATTGTCATTACCACGGATGGAAGCATTGGAGATTTGGAACGGGAAAATTATGTGGCTCCTGAAATAAAGACCATCAATGAATTAAAAAAGTATAAAAAACCTTTTATTATGGTCTTAAATACCAGTCATCCATATTCCGACGAAACGATTATACAGGCCAATGAACTTAGTGCGGAATACGGTGTGACGGTTATTCCTGTTAATTGTAAACAGCTAAAGCAAGCAGATATTCAGGGCATCATGGAAGCGCTTCTAACCTCATTTCCGATTTCACGGGTTAACTTTAATCTCCCTAAATGGGCGGAAATGTTGGATAATGACCATTGGCTGAAACGGGACTGCATAGAAAACATTCGCAAAATTATGAGACGCCTTCATTTGATTAGTAATGTAATTACTGAGAATTTTGCTTATGATAATCATTTTATCGAACAGATAAAAATCAATTCCATTCGACTGGAAAGTGGAATTGTTGATGTAGATGTTTTGTTTGATAATCAATATTATTATGAAATCTTAAGTGATTTGGTTGGGGTTCCCATTGAGGATGAACAGGCCCTGATACATATTTTGCGAGAACTATCCCAAAAGAAGGTTCAATATGATCTTTTAAGTGAAGCAAACAATCAGGTACAATACAAGGGATATGGCATTGTCATTCCGCCTTTGGAGGAAATCATAATAGAGGCACCGGAAGTGGTAAAACACGGAAATAAATTTGGCGTAAAAATAAAAGCCAAAACACCGTCCATCCATATGATTAAAGCTAATATTGAAACAGAAATCGCACCTATCGTAGGAACGGAGGAACAGGCAAAGGATTTAATTGCATATATCAATCAAAGTGCCAGTGAAAATCCAGATGGTATCTGGGATACCAATATCTTTGGAAAATCCATCAAGCAATTGGTGGATGATGGCATTAAAACCAAAGTAAATCGTCTGACCGATGAAAGTCAGTTAAAACTCCAGGAGACCATTCAGAAAGTAATCAATGAAAGTAATGGTGGTCTGGTCTGCATTATTATCTAAACCAGTAGAAGGGATTCTTCTCTTTTTGAATAAAAAAGAAAGATTTCCTTCTTTTTTTGTTAATTTCTGCCATATAGTTGACAAAGATTTCTTAAATTGGTATAATAAGCATGTAATATATTTAATATTTTCGTAACAACTGATTCAGACAATTACTTACAAAAATCACTTGAGACTTGAGACAATACTTTGATTAATTACTTAAGACTTAAGACTTGAGACAATACTTTGATTACTTACTTGAGACAATTAGACATTGAATATAACTGATTATTATTAGGGGGAATAATATGCTGCAAGCAATACGTCGTGGATTTATTATCGGAATGACAGGTATTACCATACTTTCTATGAGCTCAATAACTTCTAATGCAGATATCACTTTAAACGAAGTAGATATGGCCGGAATTACTTTAAACTTGAATTTATACGCTACGCAGGCAGTTGCTGATGGAGTCATCGCTGACGAGGTACAAATCGAAGATGACTTTAAATTAAATCTTGTATATGATCGATTGGGAATCGCCAAGGTTGATAATTACTTAAATATCCGGGAAAATCCCGGCGAAGACAAGAAAGTCATCGGTAAGCTCCCCAAAAATGCCGGCTGTCACATCTACGAAATTAACGAAGATGGCTGGGCTGACATTGTATCTGGAAAGGTAAGAGGATGGGTAAAGGCTGAATATCTGATTACCGATGAAGCAGCAGAAGAGTACGCCAGAGAAGTTGCTACTGAGATGGCAACCGTAACCACCCAGACCTTAAATATCCGTTTCCTACCTGCCGTTGATGCCAAGATTTACGACCAGATTCCTCAGGATGAGACATTAGACGTAGTAGAAAAGGATTTAACCGAAGAATTTATAAATAAATTTATTAACAAGCATAAAGAGGATAATCTTGATATTACGGAAGGCGTTGATTTGGCAGCCATGATGGCCGATTTAGATAATTGGATTTGTATCAAGATTGATGATGAAAAAGCATTTGTATCCAAGGACTTTATAGAACTTTCCCATAAATTGGAACGTGCCGTATTTGTGGAAGAATTAAAGGCCGATGGTTCCAGCGGAGTATCTTCAACAAGAGCTTCCATGGTAGAATATGCAAAGCAGTTCTTAGGAAACCGTTATGTCTGGGGAGGTACAAGCCTTACGAAGGGAACCGATTGTTCCGGATTCACCATGCGTATTTACGAGCATTTTGGTTATTCCATCCCAAGAACTTCATCTTCTCAGTCCAACTCTGTAACTAAAATAAATGCAGATAATGCAAAACCAGGAGATTTATTCTTCTACGGAAGCAATGGAAGAGTTAGTCATGTTGCCATGTATATCGGTGGTGGTCAGGTAATCCATGCAAGTAATGCACGTACCGGTATTAAGATTTCCAATGCTTATTATCGTACACCAATCAAGGTTGGCCGAGTTATTCGGGATTGATATTAAATTTTTTGTAACTTTAGCCGGGAGCTTCTGCTCCTGGCTTTTTTTTACTTGCTAATGAAATGAAAGCACTGTATTTATCCCAACCCAAGACAATCCTCTTGGGAGTTAGTTGTTGAAGTGGGTTGGGAAAACCGGACGCAGCCCAGGAAAGGTTCGGCGGGAACGTGGGGGATGGGATGGAAAAAAATCCACCTTCGCAGGGCAAGAAGGTCTAGGGCAAAGCATCTGGACTGTGGCTGGTTACGGGCCGGGCTCCATGGTGCATCC
>JAVBLX010000089.1:0-7807 GCA_031553075.1 Acetivibrio sp. | reverse complement strand
GAGGATACCAGCATTTACATGAAGGGAATCCTGTATGATGACTATTTTAAAATAGAGATTACGGATGCGGGTAAAGGGATGTCTGTGGAGGAAGTAAATCTATTATACAAAAAGATTGCTGGTGAGATGGAAACAACTGGTGGACCAGGTAACGGAATTGGACTTAAGAATGTACAGGACCGTATCAAGATATCTTATGGACCAGAGTATGGCATTAGCATAGCATCCAAGCAAGGCTGTTTTACCAAAGTTATGATTAAAATTCCGCTGAAGAAATAGGGGAATAAGGGAAAGAGTGGGAGGCAATTTTAGATGAAAACCTTACTGATTGTGGAAGATGAGAAAATGATTCGTCAGGGAATCCGTGCAATTGTCAGTCGTACCGGGGTGCCGATTGAAGAAATCATAGAGTGCAAAAATGGGGAAGAAGCACTGGGGGTATTGAGAGAGCGAAAAGTAGACGTGATGCTTACCGATATTCGTATGCCCAAAATGGACGGGATTACCTTGGTAAAGGAATCTCAGAAGCTCCCAGAACCTCCACAGACAGTGGTGATTAGTGGATATGATGACTTTTCTTATGCGGTGGAGCTTTTAAGACAGGGCGTAAGAGAATATATATTAAAACCAGTGGAAAAGGAAAAGATTGCTGAAATTTTACAGAAGCTGGAGGTGGAGATTGTCCAGAAGACTCAGGTTCGGATGGACAATACCAAAATGGGCTATCAGCAGTTAAAATATGTTCTGCTCAATCAAAACATAGATGAGCAGGAGTTGGAAATGATTCAACGGCAATGTGCAGATTATTTTTTTCAGGGAAGCAGCAGTTATCATGTGATTTGCACCAATTATGGTGGTGAGGATTTAGAGGATGAGAATCTGATTTTTCTAAAAGATGTTGAACAACAGAATGTGTTTATTGCTGGGAATGCAGGTTTGGAACGGCTGAAGGAAGAGACCCAGGATTATTATATTGGAATTAGCGAAGCTTATGAGTGTATGTCGGAACTGAGGAAGGCCTATAAGGAAGCTCTTCATGCACGGAAAGCAGCTTTTTTTACAGAAGAAAAGCGGGTGTTATTTGAAGTAATCGATGTGGTTTACGACCAGATTGGAGAGGAAGAAATCAATCGCATTGTGCAGATGATGGCAACCAGTAATATGGACGAAATAAACCGGATTATGGAAAGTGTCATTTTACGGGCAAGGGAAAAAAGGGTGTCTTATAAGGAGATGGAGCAGGCAGTTGAGAGCTTGATTGATAAGCTTTATAAGAATTATAAGAATGTGGTAGATATTGATGTTGAGAAAGGGAATTATTTTAAGAATTTTTATCGATATGAGACGGTAAGTGATTTTTATCAGGATTTTTATGGATGGCTGTGCCAGTTTTGCAGTGGAATGGCAACAGAGCTGGAGGATTATAAGAATAAGCAGAAAATTCAAACGGCGATTGAGTATATTCATGAAAATTACACGAAGGACCTTAATATGGCGGTGGTGTCAAATCATGTATCAATGAATTATTCACTGTTTTCCTTTGCATTTAAGCAGTATACCGGAACTAATTTTGTGTATTATTTGAAAAAAATACGGATTGAGGAGGCAATGAAGCTTCTACGGGATACAGAGTTTAAGGTGGCGGATGTGGCCCAGAGGGTTGGGTATGATAATGAGAAATATTTTATGAAGACGTTTAAGAGCTTGAGTGGAGTTTCGGCTACGGAATATAGGCGGAATTGTAGCTTGAAATAGGGCGCTTGAGTAGAGTGGAAATCGTAACTGGGCTTATTCTGGATGCGGTTTCCTTATTTTTCCAAAAGGCTAAATTGTTTATGATTGTCTGGTTAAAAGATTGACAAGACTGGGAGAAACCTTTACAATGTAACGTGATGCAGTGGATATATAGCGGAGATACATAGCGGAGATATGAGCGTATATTTGAGCGTATATATGAGCGGATATAAAAAATGCAGGAGATGTTCATGCAAGATATATCCATGCAGGAAAGAAGATTTATATGCTGCTTTTCAAGAAGCAGCATGATTATAAATAATAAATGAATCAGGAGGATATAAGATGTATACAGAACAGATTGAAGCAGCAAAGGAACAATTTGGTAAGCTTTTAGAGAAACAGCTTAAACGAGTGGAAGCCATGAAGGATCAGGGCGACTTTGTCGATTACAAGAAATTGGATAAGATTGTGATTGGTGTCTGTGGGGGCGATGGAATCGGCCCAGCGATAACAGGACAGGCTCAGCGGGTGCTGGAATATCTTTTAAATAAAGATGTAGAGGCGGGAAAGGTTGAATTTAAGGTGATTGACGGCCTTACAATTGAACGGAGAGCGGCAGAGATGAAAGCGATTCCAGATGAGGTTCTGGAGGAGCTGAAAACTTGTGATGTCATCTTGAAAGGGCCTACTACAACTCCTAGAAAGGGAGATGAATGGCCAAATGTTGAGTCGGCTAACGTGTCGATGAGAAAAGAGTTGGACTTATTTGCCAATGTGAGACCGGTTCGGATACCAGAGCAGGGGATTGACTGGACTTTCTATCGTGAGAATACAGAAGGCGGTTATGCAGCAGGTAAAGAAGGTGTTAATGTAACCGAGGATTTGGGCATTGACTTTACTGTTGTGACAAATCAGGGATGTGACCGTATTATCCGGGCAGCTTTCGAGTTTGCCAAAGCCAATGGTAAAACCAGAGTGACCGCTGTTACGAAAGCGAATATTATTAAGACTACTGATGGTAAGTTTTTGGATCATTTTTATCGAATTGCGAAAGAGTATCCTGGTATTACTGCGGATGACTGGTATATTGATATTATGACAGCGAAGCTGGTGGATGAGAAGAGAAGAACAGACTTCCAGGTAATGGTGCTTCCAAACCTTTATGGCGATATTCTTACGGATGAAGCCGCTGAGTTCCAGGGTGGTGTTGGTACTGCGGGAAGTGCTAATATTGGTAAGAAATATTCCATGTTTGAAGCGATTCACGGTTCTGCGCCTCGGATGGTGCAGGAAGGAAGAGATATCTATGCAGATCCTTGCAGTGTGATTCGTGCAGGGGCTATGCTGTTGGCTCATATTGGATATGGGGAAGAGGCAGACAAGCTTTATAAGGCATTGGATATTTGTACGGTTTCTGAGAAGAAGCTGGTTATGACTGGTAGAGATACTGGGGCAACCAGTGCACAGTTTGCAGATTATATTATGGAAACGATTGAGAGTTTATAAATAAGAGTGAACAGGATGGCTATAATCCGCTTAGGGTTATAGCCATCTTGTGGATTATAGAAAAATCGTTGAAAAAATTAGCTGTAATCAGTTGAAAAAATTAGCTGTAATCAGTTGGAAAAATCAGCTGCCCAAATCGGTGTAATATCAATTATAGAATCAGTGGATAATTATTTCTTCTTTGGACAAAATACTATTTACAAATGCTATGTAAAAATAGAAATTGAAGGAGGAAGTAATTTTATGGATTTAGAAAATAAAGAGCAAAATAGTGGTAGTGAGAATGAAAATGAAAGTGAATTGAGCGGTCAAAGTAAGATGGTGTCCATACTGCCAATGATGGCGATAAAGGACATTCCTACACCCAATGCAGATGCCAAGGAGATTACGGCACTGGTAAAGGATGGCGGACGAGTTAGAGGATATCAGCTTTCAGATGGACAGATTTTGGACAAAGAAGAAGGTGTTGCTCTGGCTAAACAAGGAGGTATTCGCGGAGTTGGGGTTTCTACCAACCGAGGAAATGAGTATCTTAAATCATTGCCGGATGGAACAGAGAATAATAATTTGGGAAATTTGCCTTCTGTGTCTGGAAAGTTTGAAGGTTAAAATGAGAGCTTAATGCTAATGTTCTGGAGAGATTGGAATAGGGTTAAAGAGTAAGCAGTAGACAGGAGGATAGATTCATCTGGCTACTGCTTTTAGTGACTAAAACATTTTATAAGATTTGGATATTTGTAGATTATGTGGTAAAATGAGCTTGTGATATAAATTTGGTAGTCGAAGAAATAATTAAGTGTATGGTATGTAAAGCAAAATAGAATACTAAAAAACAATTAGTAGGAGTTTAACAAGATGATAAAAATCATGTTTTTTTGTCACGGCGATACCTTAACTGATGCTAGAAATGCTTGATTTGACAAGGAAACGTTGACTAAGAAATATGATGGAAATATTAGTTTTTACGTGATATAATACCAATAGTTATTTTATGGGAAGGAGGATTTGCAATGCTATGTACACTAATGAATAAAAATAATCCAGTTGTAGAGTTAAACATTGATGATGATACTGCAGCTATCATTAAAGTTATAAAAGCACATAATCTTAATTTCCTTCCAATAGGGATTGATAAGAAGACAGGGATACCAAATAAAAAAGAATTAAATGAATGGTGGTATGGTCGTTCTATTCCGGCAAGCCGTTCAGGAATAAGAGAAGCATTGGAAAAATTAGAAGTTTCGCATACAGAGCAATTAATGATTAAGTGTTATGGCTTAAGTCTATCGGATCAGTATTGGATGAAACCAAGTGAAAATCACTTAACATGGTCGGATCTAAACTTTTTTGAAAATGATTTTTCTGATGATGTAGGAAATATTTTGTTTGGTCAGCAAGCAAAAGACAATATAGATTTGATGTCTCCATGTAACACATCAGATGGATGGCTTAAGAAAAAGTGGAAGATAATAGATGGGAAACGTTGTTTAATCAAAGCAGGTAGTAACCCATATATGCAAGAACCTCTAAATGAAGTTTTTGCAACTAAGTTACATCAGCGATTAGGCTATAAAAAATTTGTTCCATATTCACTTTTATGGGAAGGCAAAGTGCCATATAGTGTGTGTGACAATTTTATTACTACGAATACAGAATTAGTAAATGCAGTTAGCATCAATAAGACTATAAAGAAAAGAAGCCAGAATTCATCATACAATCATTTCATGGAAGCATGTGGTACATTAGGAATTCCAGATATGCAGGAGTTTATAGATTATATGTTGGTATTTGATTACTTAATGGCAAATACAGATAGACACTTTGGAAACTTTGGTGCAATCAGAAACGTAGAAACCTTAGAATGGATTGGTCCAGCTCCTATTTTTGATAGTGGTACAAGTTTGTGGCACGATAAATTAACAAAAGTCATAAATCCCTTTGAGGAGATAGAGTCAAAGCCATTTTATGCAAAGGCATCTAAGCAAATAGAACATGTGACGAATTTCGATTGGATACCGTTTGACGAATTAAAAAATATAAAAGCAGATATCAGACAGATTTTTTCTGAATCAGAGTTTATGGACGAAGAAAGAATTGAAATGATAAGTAATGCTGTTATGGAAAGAGTGGAAGAACTACAGACAATGATAATGTCACAGAAACCACAGATTACATTTACAGGTTATAATTAACCCACATGTTTGCAGACATACCTTTTGCTCGAATATGGCTAAAAGTGGCTTGAACCCAAAACATTGCAATACCTTATGGGACATTTTTACTACTTTTGGGGTAAAAGATATGCCAATTTATGAAAAGATATGCCAGAGAGAAAAGGAAAGAAAATGCTGAAAAATCAAGAGAATATAGCAATTTAAAGAGGTTTAAGATATATGACAAAGATAATGTTCGTCTGCCACGGCAGAAAATGATGATGTGGGAGAAAGTGCAGTGTGGGTAAGGGTTTGTGAGGTGTGAGAAGGAAAAAGTACACCAATTTTACACCAATGATTTGTAGCAAAATGATTATACGTGAATGAGACTCGAGTGCAGGAAAGATAAGGATAGTAAGGGAATGGGAGATACAGTATGGGTGAATATTGTATCTTTTTTTTGGGGAAATGAATACGCTCATATGAAGTACTTATGGGACGAGTTGCCAAGGGCGACTGTGTTGCCTTTGTGGGGGCGTGTGTGGCGATTTGTGGCATTGCTATGGGGAATGGGGATAGTTGGGCGAAAGCGAGAGGAAATGCGAAATTGGGCGGAATTGAAAGGTGGGGAAATGGTAGAAGAGTAAAAGCAGTAGAGTAAAAGCAGTAGGGGGAAGATTACAAGGAAGGTACAGGAAGGGAAAAATCGGGTTGAATATAGGGGGAAATTGAGGCTCAAAAGAACAGAAGTGTTTTCAGGAGCATAACCGCAAATTTGACATGAACCATAATTACTGCCAATTAGTTTTTCACGCATTAAATTCCAAGTCTTTCCCTTACATGCTTTGCTGAGTGTCTTGTTTTGTGCATATTTGGGTTTCATCATATCCTTTTGTAAAATGAATTTATTAATCTGCTCGTGATAAATTTCTGGCTCTTTTGGCATTTTCGGACGACTAAAATAAATTTCACAATTACATTCCTTCAGTGCATCTTTTACTTTCTTAGTTGAAATAGAAAATTCTGTTTCCAGTTTCTCAATATCCTCTTCAGAAATCACCCCAAAACCATTTCTACAGTATCTTTCCTTAATTACTTCTTTGACTTCCATCCCAATACCTCCCGCTTTTATTTGAAATAATTGTATCATGAAATACATAAACTTAATGGTACTTTCGTTCCCTTCTCAAAATATTTAAAAAGGACAGTTGATAAGTTCAACTGTCCCACGTTCTTCTTAATAGTATACTGAATTAGATTGGGCATAGATGGTTTCTAATACAGTTGTTCCTGACTTTACGATAACGGTAGTTTCGTTTCTATAGTAATATCCATTAGTCACGGAAGCCTTACCAGAAGAAGAGTGACTACCTGAACTAGAATAGTCATCCGACCATGAAGCAACATTACTAAAATTAGAATTATCAGCACTTTTTTGTAAAGAGATGTTTACATGACCCTCTTTGCTGTTATACATTACCACGATAGTAGCGCAATTAGCAGTTCCGCTAGATATAGATATGGTAGGGGAAATGGATGATACATTTTGATATCGTAATAACCCAGTATTATTTTCATATTCATCAGTAATGATAATATTAGAGGAATCGGTATTATCCGGTTCTTCATAAACGATTTCTCTTTCGGATGCTTCAGTAGCACTTGAATATGCTACCTGAGGTAATATAAGTGTAGATATAAGTGCAAATACAAAAACATATTTTATCATTTTCTTCATGTTGTTTATCCCTCTTTCGAATAGTATTTAATATTTTCTGCTATCTGTAACGTTGCTTCTAAATCAATGTCAAAACTATATAAGTTAATGACAATATCATTTTCTTCCCATATAATATGAATTAAGTCATCCTTTTGAGTGATAAAAGCAATATGTCCATTTATTTCTTTTTTTGTCGTTATTGTTGAATCTTCTGAGTCTTGATAAAGATGAGAATAATTAGGCTGTTGAACAAGCGTAATAGATTTATTGTTCCCTTTGTTAAAAAAATCCAAGCTTATAGCTTCATTTGCCGTTACAAGAGAGGTAAGTATAAAGCCATCTGGTAGATAGATTGGGAAATATTTACCATCAATAGATTCATTAATCGCCTTATCTGCATCAACCTTAACAGATGTCACATTAATCAAGACAAAAGCATTTTTACTGTTGGCATAAGCAAATTGCAGGACGATGGACTGCGATTTGTATTGACTTTTACGCCATGTAAAATTATAATTATAAGCATGAAAGTCAACGAAAAGGAAGTGAATTATTGTGGGAGCAACTGAAGAAATTATCAAAATGGCAAGAGAAAATAATGGCATAGTTACTACCGCAATGGTGGTTGCAGAAGGTTATTCTCGTGGAAACATAAAGTATCTTGCTGATAAAGGCATGATTGAAAAATCAA
>JAVBLX010000029.1:0-9725 GCA_031553075.1 Acetivibrio sp. | reverse complement strand
TGATGCTCAAACAATAGCTTTTTGTGGGGGTAACGCAAATTTTTAAAAGAATGATTTTTATTCTTTGTCTAAGTTCTTTCGGCACTCCTACGAATGCCAGAAATCTTTCGCATGCGAGCCGTTTTCCAAGGAAGCCGTTCCTGGGAGTCATTGACCCACCCGCTCTTTCGGCTATTTTTAATTTATTGAGCGGAGCTGGTTTTCCAAAGAATATAATATAAAACACAAATGTTGGAGGGAAGGTATATGTGATGGAACCCGGTAGGCACTGGATTTTTAGAACTTTCTCTTAAGCTCTTTTAAAATTCAGAACACTACTGGATTCCATTACAGACCTCCCCCGTAACATTTGTGTTTTATTCTATATCCTTTCGAAAACCAGCTCCGCCCACAATAAACTAAAAATAGCCTGAGCCAGCGTCTTTCCAATCCCTTCGAGTGCCTTAGCGAAACGGAATTGAGACTCTGGGGTATTGTGGAGGGCCGCTGCCCGAGACAATTCCCCGCATAGAGGCTCAATGGAGTGGGTGGAGCGTGGGCACTCGAAGGGATTGGAAAGACGCTGGTTCAGGCGTTCGAAGTCTATATCCAGGAGCGTCCTCGCAACCCAAAACACAAATTTACTTGACAATTTTTTTTGGGGGGGATATACTTTAACAAGGTAATGAGATATATGATTAAACCAATGACTGAGAGAAGTAGCAACTGGAACATATTCAGAGAGCTGTTGTATGGTGCGAGACAGTATATGGGATGTTGTGAATGGACTCGGGAGGGCAGCTTGAAACCGCTTTGGGAGTAGACGCTGACGGGAGCCTCAACCGTTATCAAAGAGGTGCATATGTTAGTATGTAGAAGAGTGGATATTATTATCAATTAGGGTGGTACCGCAGAAGTTTTTGCTTTTGTCCCTTGTAGGGGCGATTATGCAAGAATCGATGTGGTGCTTTTTTTATTTGCTTTTCTATAGGCTGCAGCAAAATTTTGTTGTGCGCAAAGCAGCGCAGAAGGAGGCGTTATGTTAAAACCAAGTTGTGAAACAATTGAAGTTTTAGCAAAAGAGTATTCGGTGATTCCGATTTGCAAGGAGATTTATGCGGATGTGATAACTCCCATAACTCTTTTGCGAAAAATAGCTGCTATCAGCAATCGTTACTATATGCTGGAAAGTGTGGAAGGGGGAGAAAAATGGGGACGATTTACGTTTTTAGGTTATGACCCCAAAATGCGGGTTTACTGTAAAGAGGGAGTGGTAACCATAGAAGAAGGAAAAGAGCGCTGCGAGATAAAAACGAGGAAACCATTGGAGGTAATTCGTGAGCTTCTAAAGGGATATAAAGCACCAAAGTTAAAAGATTTACCACCATTTACTGGGGGATTTGTGGGTTACTTTGCGTATGCCATGATGGAATATGCGGAGCCGGTTTTAAATATTAAACGTGGGGATTTTAATGATTTTGATTTGATGCTTTTTGATAAAGTAATCGCTTTTGATAATCTGATGCAGAAGATTTGTGTGATTGCAAATATGAAGACGGATAAGGTTATGGAGAATTACGGGAAGGCTGTGGCAGAGATAGAAAATCTGGTGACTATGATTCGGGAGGTGGGGAAACTGGCGGAGCCGGAAGCCTTTGGGGGAGTGGACTTCCGGTGTAATGTGACAAAAGAAAGATATTGTGAAATAATCGAAAAAGCCAAGGAATACATTGAGGAGGGAGATGTTTTTCAGGCAGTCATCTCAAGGCAGTTTATTAGTCCGTATAAGGGCAGTCTGCTAAATCCTTATCGGGTTCTGCGTACTACCAATCCCTCGCCGTATATGGTGTTTTTGCATATTGATGAGGAAGAGATTATGAGTACTTCACCAGAGACGTTGGTACGGCTGCAGGATGGGCGATTAACGACTTTTCCGGTGGCGGGTTCCAGACCGAGGGGAAGGACAGAGGAAGAGGATAGGGCGTTGGAGAGGGAGCTTTTGGCGGATGAAAAAGAATTGGCGGAGCATAATATGCTGGTTGATTTGGGGAGAAATGATTTGGGTAAAATTTCAGAGTTTGGTTCTGTTGAAGTTGCAAAATATATGATGATACATCGGTATTCCAAAATCATGCATATCTGTTCTCAGGTAGAAAGTGATATCCGATTAGGTTATGACGGATTAAGTGCGATTGAGGCTGTTTTGCCAGCAGGCACTTTATCGGGGGCACCCAAAATCAGGACTTGTGAAATTATTGAAGAATTGGAAGAGGAGCCCAGAGGAATTTATGGTGGGGCCTTGGGATATATTGATTTTACAGGAAATATGGATACCTGCATTGCCATTCGGATGGCTGTAAAGAAAAATGATATGGTGTATGTTCAGGCTGGTGGTGGTATCGTGGCAGACAGTGTGCCGGAATTGGAATATGAAGAAACGGAAAATAAAGCGGCGGCGGTGATAAATGCCATTAAAAGTGGTGAGGAGGTATTGGGCCTATGATATTGCTTATCGATAATTATGATAGCTTCTCCTACAATCTTGTGCAAATGGCGGGAAGTATACAACCGGATATTAAGGTTATTCGCAATGATGAGTTGACGGTGGAGGAGATTGGCGACTTAAGGCCCTCCCACATCATTATATCACCAGGTCCGGGTTATCCAAAGGATGCTGGCGTTTGTGAAGCGGTAGTAAGGGCTTTGGGAGATACCATTCCTATATTAGGTGTTTGTTTGGGGCATCAAGGGATTTGTGAGGCGTTTGGAGCAACAATTGAAAAAGCTAAAAAGCTTATGCATGGAAAGAAAAGCAATATTATGATAGATAACCAGGTGGATTTATTTCGGGGTCTGCCAAGAGAAATGGACGTGGCAAGGTATCATTCGCTTATAGCCAAAGAGGAAACACTACCAGAGGAGCTTAGGATAATAGGACGGGCGGAAAATGGAGAGATCATGGCTGTAAAACATCGAGAGTATTCCATATATGGGGTACAGTTTCATCCAGAATCCATTTTGACTCCTCAAGGGAAAATTATTTTGGAAAATTTTATAAATTTTGGCTAATGTCTGATTTGGAAATGTAATTTTGTTTTGCTAATGTTTAGATTGGAAAATGTAATTTGTTTTGCTAATGCTGAGTGGAAAACGTAATTTGTTTTGCCAAGTCTGATTTGGAATGTAATTTGCTTTGCCAATGTCTGCATTGGAATGTAATTTGTTTTGCTGAGGAAATGACAAAAAGGGGATAATGCGTTTTCTGTGCGCTAAAGCGTGCAGGAGGGAGCAAGCAAAAGGAAATAGGTTTTTGTTGCCCTGATTTGAAGATGTGCTAAAGCACATGGAAAGGAGCTAAAAATGATACAGAAAGCAATCCAGGAAGTTCTAAACGGGAATGATTTGGATTTTGAAACGGCAAAAGCCGTAATGGGGGAAATGATGGACGGGACTGCAACGGAGGCTCAGATGGGGGGATTCCTTACTGCCCTTCGTATGAAAGGGGAAACCGTGGATGAGATAACGGCATGCGCTACGGTTATGCGAGAAAAGGGGGTGAAAATCAATCCGGTTCGTGAGGTGATTGATATTGTTGGGACTGGTGGAGATGAAGTCGGTACTTTTAATATTTCTACTTCTACGGCATTTGTGGTAGCAGCGGGGGGAGTGCCGGTTGCTAAGCATGGAAATCGGAGTGTTTCCAGCAAGAGTGGTGCGGCAGACGTATTGGAAGAGCTGGGGGTAAACTTGAATTTGACTCCCGAACAAACGGAAGAAATTTTAGAAAAAACAGGCATGTGTTTTATGTTTGCACCAGTCTATCACTCTTCTATGAAATATGCGGCACCAGTTCGAAGAGAGCTGGGAGCCAGAACTATTTTCAACATTTTAGGACCACTTTCAAGCCCGGCGGGGGCAACGATGCAGTTAATGGGCGTATATGACCGTAAGCTGGTAGAACCGCTGGCGGAAGTTTTATCTAAGCTTGGAGTAACAAGAGGGGTAGCAGTGTGTGGACGAGATGGACTGGATGAAATTACACTTTCGGATTTGACCCATGTATGCGAAATTCGCAATGGCAAGTTGGTTTCCTATGACATAGCACCGGAAGATTTTGGCTTTACTCGTTGTGAACTAAAAGATTTAATCGGGGGTTCCCCAAAGGAGAACGCCCAGATTACAAGAGATGTACTAGCTGGAAAAGAGCGAGGGCCAAAAAGAGATGTGGTAGTGCTGAACGCAGCGGTTGCGTTGTATCTGGGAATCGATGACTGTACGATAAAAGACTGCATTACAATGGCGCAGAAATTAATTGCCAGCGGAAAAGCCCTTGAAAAGATGGAGGAATTTATCAGAGTTTCCCATGAAATGTTACAGCCTCTCGAAAACAAAGTATCCGGAGGCGTGGCATGATATTAGAAAAAATAGTAGAGAGTACAAGGGAAAGAGTAAAAAAGGCAAAAGAAGCGCTTTCCCCAGCACAAATAAAGAAAATGGCAGTCAAGATCCATCTGGAAGAAACTACAGAAAATAATTTTCCCTTTGAACAGGCATTGAAGGGTAAGGAAATCCGATTGATCTGTGAGGTGAAAAAGGCATCACCCTCGAAAGGAATTATTGCAGAGGACTTTCCCTATGTAACGATTGCAAAGGAATACGAAGAAGCAGGGGCTGCCTGTATTTCTGTTTTAACGGAACCAGAATACTTTCTAGGTAAAAATGAGTACTTGATGGAAATCAGTAAAAATGTTTCACTCCCCCTTCTTCGGAAGGATTTTACGGTAGATGAATATCAAATATATGAGGCTAAAACAATAGGTGCCAGTGCTGTGTTACTTATATGTAGTCTTTTGGATATGAATACCCTGGAGAAATACATTCAGGTTGCCCATGAGCTGGGACTGTCAGCTCTTGTAGAGGCGCATGACGAAGAAGAAGTAAAAATGGCAGTGGCAGCAGGAGCTAGAATAATCGGTGTGAACAACCGAAATCTAAATGATTTCACCGTGGATATTAATAACAGTCTCCGATTGAGGAAGGGAGTACCTGAGGATATATTATTTGTAGCAGAAAGTGGCATTCAATCGAAGGAAGACATCCAGCATTTGCGGGAAGGAAAAGTGGATGCTGTGTTGATTGGAGAGGCTTTCATGCGTAGCGTAGATAAAAGAAAAATGTTACAGAAACTTCTTGGATAAGTGAAGTTCGAAAGAACTTAAATGTTGTTTTATAGATTAAATTCGTACTTCAAAATACCTTAAATAAAGAGGGGACTATTTATGGCAAAGATAAAAATATGTGGACTAAAAAGATTAGAAGACGTAGAGGTGGCAAATGAATTAAATCTGGATTTTGTGGGATTTGTTTTTGCAGGAAAAAAACGTAAAATCACCTTTGAAAAAGCAGCAGAATTGCGAGCGGCCTTAAAACCAGAAATACCAGCAGTAGGAGTGTTTGTAAATGAGCCAATGGAAAATGTTTTTAAATTGGCAGAAAAACATATTATACAGGCAATCCAACTTCATGGGGATGAAGGGCGTGACTATATGGAAAACCTTCGGGAAGGTCTTTCTGAGCGTTTGGAAGGTAAAATGGCGCTGATTATTAAGGCGATTCGGGTAAAGAATACAACGGACATTTTGGAAGGTGAGAAGCTTCCATGTGATATGCTTTTATTGGATACGTTTGAACCAGTAAGTGAAAAAGAGGGTGGATATGGTGGTACCGGAAAGGTCTTTGACCATGGCATGATTCCCAAGTTGTCAAAACCATATTTTTTGGCTGGTGGACTAAATAGTGAAAATATCAGGGCGGCAGTGGATAAAATATGCCCATATGCAGTAGATGTGAGTAGTGGGGTGGAAACAGATGAATGGAAAGATAGGGAAAAAATGATTCAATTTGTAAAGGCTTTGCGGGAGTAGATTTAATTCAGAGATAGAAAGGAGGAGAAGAAATGGCGAAAGAAAATGGAAGATTTGGAAATTTTGGTGGTCAGTATATACCAGAGACTTTGATGACAGCGGTGTTGGAAGTGGAAGCTGCCTATGAACATTATAAAAATGACCCTGCTTTTGTAGCAGAACTAAATGATTTGCTGGTAAACTATGCAGGCAGGCCGTCTCTTTTATATTATGCGGAAAAAATGACAAGGGATTTAGGCGGGGCAAAAATATACTTGAAACGGGAGGATTTAAACCATACGGGCTCCCATAAAATTAATAACGTATTAGGACAGGTTCTTCTGGCAAAAAAGATGGGAAAAACCAGAGTGATTGCGGAAACGGGGGCTGGTCAACATGGCGTGGCAACCGCAACGGCAGCAGTTCTCATGGACCTGGAATGTGAGATTTACATGGGAAAAGAGGACACCGACAGGCAGGCACTAAATGTATATCGGATGGAGCTTTTGGGGGCCAGGGTTCATCCTGTAACCAGTGGTACTATGACCTTAAAGGATGCAGTAAACGAAACTATGCGGGAGTGGGCAACCAGGATGGACGACACTTTGTATGTATTAGGTTCGGTTATGGGGCCTCACCCGTTTCCTATGATGGTTCGGGATTTTCAAAAAATAATTGGAAAGGAAATAAAAGAGCAATTATTTGAAAAGGAAGGAAAGCTTCCGGATGCTGTAATAGCCTGTGTTGGGGGTGGAAGTAATGCTATGGGTGCTTTCTATGAATTTATTGAAGATAAATCCGTAGCACTTGTTGGTTGTGAAGCTGCCGGGTTGGGCGTAGATAACCCTAAGAACGCTGCAACCATAACCAATGGCTCTGTAGGGATATTCCACGGAATGAAGTCTTTGTTCTGCCAGGATGAATATGGTCAGATTGCACCGGTATACTCTATTTCGGCTGGGCTGGATTACCCGGGAATTGGACCGGAGCATGCTGATTTAGCTGAAACTAAAAGAGCCTCCTATATACCGGTAACCGATGATGAGGCGGTAGATGCTTTTGAATATCTTTCCAGAACCGAGGGAATTATCCCAGCGATAGAAAGCGCCCATGCCATAGCTTATGCTAAAAAGATAGCACCAGCCATGGACAAAGATAAAATAATCGTAGTAAACGTTTCCGGTCGTGGCGACAAAGATGTGGCGGCAATTGCCAGATACAGAGGGAGGGAGATCCATGAATAATATAGAAAGAGCATTTCAAAATGAAAAAGCTTTTATTGCCTTTACCACGGGAGGAGACCCAGATATAGAAACGACCAAAGAACTTATTCGCACAATTTCCCAAGCAGGAGCCGATTTGATTGAAATTGGTATCCCCTTCTCCGACCCAACCGCAGAAGGCATAGTGATTCAGGAAGCCAGTGAACGAGCGCTGAGGGCTGGCTGTACGACTGATAAGTTGTTTGATATGGTGGAAGAACTAAAAAAAGAGGTTAAAACACCCCTCGTATTTATGACTTATATCAACCCAATCTATACATATGGCAAAGCTCGTTTTATGAAACGGTGTAAAGAAGTGGGGATTGAAGGCGTGATCGTTCCTGACCTGCCCTATGAAGAGAAAGAAGAGCTGACCAGCGAATGCAAAGAATATGATATAAAGCTAATTTCCCTTATTGCACCAACCTCAAAAGAAAGAATCCGCAAAATTGCCAAAGAAGCAGAGGGTTTTCTCTACTGTGTATCCTCCCTTGGGGTTACGGGAGTACGTACCGAAATAAAAACCGATATAAGTGAAATGATAGGTTTGGCAAAGGAAGTTTCGGATATTCCCTGTGCAGTTGGTTTCGGCATCTCCACACCAGAACAGGCCAAAAAGATGGCAACCGTTTCCGATGGTGTTATCGTTGGCAGTGCGATTGTTAAGATCATTGCACAGCATGGAAAAAATGCGAAAGAGGTTATTTATGCTTATGTAAAGGAGATGAAAGAATCCATTTCACCTATTTGCTAGTTCAATAAAAAAGAAACCTTCTCTGCACTGTGAATAGCATGAGAAGGTTTTTTAGTGCAGAAATGTATTGGGAATGTAGTCATTGGCCAAATAAAAAATGACAAAAAGTAAAATATAGTTGACAAAATGTCAAAAAGAATGTTAAGCTGTATTTGTCGATTGAGAGTATGTCGATTGAGAGTATGGGGATTGAGAGTATGGGGATTGAGAGTTGGGGATTGAGAGTATGAGGGATTGAAAGTATGAGGGATTGAAAGTATGAGGGGCTGAGAGTATGAGTGACTGAAACAATGAGTGACTGAGAGTGCGAGGACTAAGAGTATGGTGCAGAGAATAGAAAGATAATAGGGCTAATGAAAGGATGGTATGATTATGCGTATAGGTATGGCATTTTTGATTTATGTTGGAATATTTGTGGGGTTACTTTTGGTGGTTATTGTGCTAAGGGCGGCAAGAAAAGACGGCAGTATAAATATAAAACGAAAGTATGATGAGCGCCAGGATGTTTTAAGAGGAAAGGGATTTAAGTACGCCTTTTTTACTTTGTATGTGTATAACTTAGCATATGGTTTACTAACACTTCTTATGGAAAAACCCTTTGTGGATGGTATGACCGCTATGATGATAGGTGTAGTCCTTGCTACTTTGGTATATGTAGAGTATTGTATCTGGAAGGATGCATATGTTGCTCTAAATGAAAATAGACGAAGCTTACTGGTTACATTTGCAGTAGTTGCATTGTCAACTGGTGTTGGCGGAGTTTCTCAGCTAAAAAGTGGAGAGATGATATTAGATGGCGTTTTGAATTTTCGTAGCCTAAGCCTTGTTACGACTGTAATGATTGGAATAATATTTGTAACGCTTCTTTTCAAAAAAACTCATGATGAAGAGTAAGGGGGAAATCATATGAAAAATCTAAAGCTGAAATCCGCCCGTGCCGCCATAGATTTATCCCAGCAACAGCTTGCCGACATAGTTGGGGTATCCAGGCAGACAATCAATGCAATTGAAAAGGGAGATTATAATCCTACAATCAATTTATGCATTGCTATTTGCAAAGCAGTTAATAGAACCTTGGACCAGCTTTTCTGGGAGGAATAGAGTGATGACAGGAACAATATGAAACATCGTAGTGAACTGTGAAAACTGTGAAAAGCGGCCAAACAAATCTAGATGAAACTGGATAAATCCCTTTTTCTATAGGCGACGAGGACGCTCCTGAAATATAGGTTGCGAACGCCGAAAGACCGGGTGGATCACTGCCTCCCAGGAACGGCTTCCTTGGAAAACGGCTCGCATGCGAAAGATTTCTGGCTAGCGTAGAAGCACCGAAAGAACTAAGGGTTTGAAAATTTGCTAAGGGCACCCCCACAAAAACTGTAACTCGCACTTAAGGGTATCTAATCAGGTACGCTATGATGCTCAAACAACAGCTTTTTGTGGGGGTAACGCAAATTTTCAAACCCTAAGTTCTTTCGGCACTCCTACGAATGCCAGAAATCTTTCGCATGCGAGCCGTTTTCCAAGGAAGCCGTTCCTGGGAGGTATGTGATGGAACCCGGCAGGCACTGGACCTTTAGAGCTTTCCCTTAATATCTTTTAAAGCCCAACATACTACCGGGTTCCACTACAGACCTCCCCCACCCTAACATTTGTGTTTTATTCTATATCCTTTCGAAAACCAGCTCCTCACCCAATAAACTAAAAATAGCCTGAACCAGCGCCTTTCCAATCCCTCCGAGTGCCATAGTGAAACGGAATTGAGAAAATGGGGTATTGTGGAGGGCCACTGCCCGAGACAATACCCCCCCAAGAGGCTCAATGGAG
>JAVBLX010000085.1:0-26634 GCA_031553075.1 Acetivibrio sp. | reverse complement strand
TTCAAATCCCTTCGAGTGCCTTAGCGAAACGGAATTGAGACTCTGGGGTATTGTGGAGGGCCACTGCCCGAGACAATTCCCCGCATAGAGGCTCAATGGAGTGGGTGGAGCGTGGGCACTCGAAGGGATTTGAAAGACGCTGGTTCAGGCGTTCGCAGTCTATATCTCAGGAGCGTCCTCGCAGCCCAAAACACAAAGTTATAATCTCTCCCCTTGAATTGAGAGGGTTATTACTTGTGATGGAATCATCTTTCCACAATTTTCAAGCGCAACCTTTACCGCATATTCAATTCCACCACAACAAGGAACCTCCATACGAACAACGGTTACTGAGCTGATATCATTTTTTTCTAAAATAGCGGTCAATTTTTCACTATAGTCAACATTATCCAGCTTCGGACATCCAATCAGGGTAACTCGATTTTTCATAAAATCATTATGGAAGTTACCATGAGCATATGCAGCACAATCTGCCGCTATAAGTAGATTTGCACCATCAAAGTAAGGCGCATTGATTGGAGCAAGCTTTATTTGAACTGGCCAATGAGTCAACTTTGAGGATGGGTCCATTGAGGACGCGGATTTTTTCTTTTCTTCCATGTTCTTTTTTACTTCCGCTTCATTGTATTCTGCTGCTTCTCTTTCTTCAAAGGTAATGGCCCCGGTTGGACAGGTTGGGAGACAGTTTCCCAGACCGTCGCAGTAATCATCTCTTAAAAGTTCTGCTTTTCCGTCTACCATCCCGATAGCTCCTTCGTGACAGGCCGATACACATAAGCCACAGCCATTGCATTTTTCTTTATCAATTTTAATTATATTTCTAACCATTTTGTTTTCCTCCCTTTATCTGAAACCAATTGTATCTCTTTTATTTATAAATTGATTATATATAAATATCTATTGTTTTTCCGTAGCAGATGCAACAAAAATAAATTTATTTTAATTTTATTTTTTGTCTTATATAATTTATAGCAGTCTGGTAGCCTAAATGGTAGGCAATGAAAACAAGGGCATAAGCTTCTTGTGTAGCCTGCAGCTACCATGATAGCGCTTTTAGTTGCAAAAAAGCCACCCCACAGTCTCCCATGGAATGGCTCTCATATTTAATCTAATACGTATGGCATCAAAGCGATGTGCTTGATTATTAATTCATCATGCTTCATGATGTGCGATAACGCTCTGTTGGCAATACTTCCCACTTTTTCGTTCTATTTTAAACCATCATTTCCGCTTTCAACTTATTCAGTTCTTCCATGGATAATCCCGTTTTTTCCGCTATCGTTTCTAAGTCTAAAATATCTAATAGGCTCTTTGCAATTGTGATTCGAGCCTTCTTTTCGCCTTGCTGTTCGCCTCTCCGCTCGCCTCTTCTTTCGGCCTCTTCTGCCCACACTTCCTTAGCATCTTCCAAATTAAACTCGGTAAATAACATGTTTATCACCTCCGAACCATTGTCATTTAAAAAATCTTTCAGTTTATTTTGATTAATACAGTCCTTCATTGTTCCTTCAATGGCATTGTATATACTCGATTAGCTTTGCCTTATCCTCAAATAGTAAAGTAAATACCGAAGATTTGTATTTCTGATTTCCTTTCATCTATAGCCCCTCTTTTTCTTATTTTATCTTTCCCCTAGCCTTATTATACTACAATTAGCACGTATTTTCAACGAAAAGGAACGATTCCAGCCAGAAATAGTTATACCCGAAAAGGGGGCAGTAACTTTTCACTACCCCCTTTTCGGGTATGCCCACACACGTCCATTTCTTTCTGCAAAATACTTTTTCCACATGTATATAATTAATACACTTATTATCAAAATCAATATCCGACCGCAAGGACTCTTAATTCCCCTGACCTCATTCCAGTTCGAAATAACATGGTAACTGATGTTAATATGAATAAGAGCATTCGAGGTACAAAAAAAGCCACCCCACAGTCTCCCATGGAATGGCTCTCATATTTAATCTAATACGTATGGCATCAGTGCGATGTGTCTTGCTCTCTTAACTGCAACAGTTAAAGCTCTCTGATGTTTTGCACAGTTTCCGGTGATTCTTCTTGGAAGAATTTTTCCTCTTTCGGAAACGTATCTTTTTAATTTATTTACATCTTTATAATCAATTCCGTTATGCTCTTTATCGGCACAGAATACGCACACTTTCTTTCTTCTACGCATTCCGCCTCTTCTCTTCATTGGAGCATCGCCTTTGTCGCCTCTATCATTCTTATTATATGGCATAATCATGACCTCCTTATCTGCTGCTGGTGCAGCACGTCATTTTTCTTTAATTAAATGGTAACTCTTCATCAATTCCGTCCGGAATGTTCATGAAACCATCGCTGACTGCCTGACTTGGCTGAGGAGCTGCCGGCTGGAAACTCATACCACTGTCTCCGCTTGCATTTTTGCTTTCTGCAAATTCTACCTCATCCAAAATAACGTCAGTGGTATAAACCTTAACGCCGTCTTTGTTGGTATAACTTCCGGTTTGGATTCTTCCGCTTCCGACCATCTTCATTCCCTGCTTAAAGTATCTTTCTACAAACTCTGCGGTCTTGCCGAAAGCTACACAGCTAATGAAATCCGCCGTCTGCTCGTCTCCCTGGCGCTTGAATCTGCGGTCTACTGCTAATGTAAAGCGTGCTACTGCAGATGCATTGTCTCCTTGGGAATATCTAACTTCAGGGTCTCTGGTTAATCGACCTATTAATATCGCTTTATTCATGAGGAAAGTCCTCCTTTTCTTATGCGTCTTTTCTAATGCATAAATATCTGAGTACATTGTCCATGATGCGAACTCTTTGTTCTAATTCGCCTGGAGCAGTGGAATCAGCGTCGAAGTGAATAAAGTAGTAGAAACCTTCTTTCATTTTTTCAATTTCATAGGCTAATCTTTTCTTACCCCAGTCTTCTACTTCGGTGATGGTTCCGCCGAATCTGGTAATATAAGCTTTTGCCTTTTCTAAGGTTGCTGCTCTCGCATCGTCTTCGATTTTTGCATTTACAACTAATACTAATTCGTACTTATTCATAGTTGTGTGCACCTCCTTTTGGTCTCTGGCTCTCTACTAATATAGAGAACAAGGAAAATTTATAACGTCTCACGAAGTAGAATTATATCACAGGTATTTCCAATTGGCAAGCTTTTTTTGTCCCCTGTTGAACTCTTTCTGCATTTTGTCTCCTTAAATTGCCTAAAGTCCCATCTCAAATTCTATCCGCTCTCTTCTGCTTATCTACCACTTCGCTTTTGCTTCTCTACCACCTCTCTTTTGCTTCTCTACCACTTCTCTTTGCTTCTCTTTTGCTTCTCGTTCGCTTCTCTGCTACTTCTCATCGCTTCTCTTCTATTTTTCTTCTACTTTTCTTCTATTTTTCTTCTATTTTTCTTCTACTTTTCCTCTAAAATTTTTCTCAACCAGCTTGCGACTTACCATTATCTGATGTTTACAACCCATGCATTCTAAACGAAAATCCATCCCTACCCGGAGGATTTTCCACTCTTTACTGCCACATGGATGGGGCTTCTTCATTTTAATTACTTCTCCTATTTCAAACTCCATATTCTCCGTCCCTTCTTCCCCTCAGTAATTTATTATTATATTGAAGATTATTCATTATTATTTTTGAAGATCTTTCTTTGTGGGATATGTTTATCCATTGTAGTTTATCACATTATTTATTTTTTTTAAATGTTTTTCAGAAAACGGTTGCATTTATTTTTCATACGATGTAATATTTATATAGCATCATGTAGTTTTAATTACTACATATTATATATTTTTTTCTACTTCTTGCAATAATAAATTATTTTTCGCAAATAATAATATCAAGAAAAACAGTTTTAAGGAGGTTTTATTTATGAGCAAAGTAAAAGCACTGGGTGTAAAGGACCCTGGCAGCGCAATTACCCATTTTATTGGCATGATGATGGCTCTTTTTTCTGCGATTCCTTTATTGCTAAAAGCCCATAAGCAGCCCGAATTGGTTTATACCGTTTCTCTTGCCATCTTTATCTTCAGTATGTTCTTATTATATACGGCAAGTACGGTATATCATACTTTTGATTCTTCGCCAAAAATCAATCGCATCCTAAAAAAATTTGATCATATGATGATTTTTGTTATGATTGCCGGTAGCTATACACCTATTTGTCTGGTGGTACTCCGTGGCACGGTAGGAATTGGCATGCTAATTCTTATCTGGTCCATCGCTTTGGTAGGTATATTGATTAAAGGGTTATGGGTCTATTGTCCAAAATGGGTTTCTTCTATTATTTATATTGCGATGGGCTGGACCTGTGTACTGGCCTTTGTTCCCCTTTTAGAAGCATTGCCTCACGGTGCATTCCTCTGGCTCCTTGCTGGTGGAGTCATCTACACCATTGGTGGTGTCATTTATGCATTGAAGTTGCCTTTATTTAATAAACGTCATCAGTACTTTGGCTCACACGAGATTTTTCACTTGTTTGTATTAGCGGGAAGCATTTGCCATTTCGTACTCATGTATCGGTTTATTACAGTCATACCTATATAATCCCCTGATTCACCCATAACGACCATACTTGACCTGCTAGAATCACACAACTTTGTATCACACACTTTGTATTTTTCATATGCAAAAACTCCCATTCTGTAGCTTTCTGCCACAGAATGGGAGTTTTTTATCTTTCTTCTGACGATAATTCCTTTATCACAAATCGCTTCAATAATTCATCCAGATTAATTGCCTGAGCAGAAAGCTCTTCGCTGGTAGCAGATGACTGCTGGGTTGCTGCCTGGGAGGTTCCTTTAATCCTATCGTTGAAGCCGCCATGTCGGTCAACTGATATGCTTGCTGACTATTCTGGGCATTGTGTTTTATATCTTATTCTTTTATTGTAGATTTTCCCAAATTAATTCTTCCTGCGGCTAACACTATCTATCTTTTAAATCAAAGAAAACATTATTAAAGAAAAAGAAGGCAAAACAAATTTGCCTTCTTTCATATATAGCCAGCAGTCGACCTTGCAGTACTTTTTCATACTTCCAGATGGGGCAAAATAAAATCACTTGTAAAAAATAATCGACTGCGAATTTTCTATGTATTTTATTTTAGTGAGGTCCTTTTCTCACTTGGTGAAGCACTTTTCTCACTTGGCGAGGCATTTTCCTACACTTCTACCCATCTGCTTATATTATATGCCCACCTCCTGATTTGTTTCCTCGGACAAAACGAAAAAGAGGCTACTGCTTTACGATACCCGTAAAACAACAGCCTCCTGTTTTTTCATTTTCTCAGCGGAGCACCAGCATTGGGTCCACCACTTCTTCATTTTCCAACACCTGGAAGAACAGATTGGTTCCTTCTTCTACATAATACTTAGTAGGTTGGGCAAGCTTTCCAATCGTATCTCCTTCTTTCACAAAGTCTCCAACTTCACCGGTTACATTTTTCAGGTTTCCATAAACCACTTCATATCCATCTCCAATGGACATTGTAACCGTAAGCCCGGTTTCTTCATTCTCCTTTATTGCTGTAATAACCCCATCATAAGCAGCTCCGACTTCCATATCTTCGGTTCCGGCAATAACCATGGCCGAATTGCATTTGTACTGAGCCAGTGTTTTAAAATAAATGGATTTGTCCATACTGAAAGGAAGAATAACTTCTCCTGTAATGGGCCATAACAATCCTTTTTCCTCGTCAAAGTTCAGATTGGCAATTCTTTCACTCTGACTTACTACTGGCGCTGTCTCTGGTTCTACTTCCGCTACTTTAGCTGCGTCTGCAACTTCCTGGGTATCAGCAGTCTGTGTCTCTGCCACCACATGTGGAGCGGGTTCTGTAAGGGGAACTTTAACAACTGGTGTTTCTACCACTGGGTTTTCAGCAACAGAAATACTGGATTGTGGTACAGTCTCCACCAGGGAGGCCTGGGGCTCATTGTCTGCCACCTTTGGTGCTGTTTCATTCTTGCCGGTAAACACGTTTGCGCTTATTATGCCTACTGCAAGAATGGCTATCACTCCCACTAGAAGTGATATATAAAATCCTTTTTGACTAAAAAAAGCTTTTACCTTATCATTCACTCTTATCACCTCAATTTTAGTGTGTCCAGAATGAAATGAACTATACCAATCCTTTTAAACTTTTTTCAGCATTTTTTTCCAAACTTCAACTGTCGAAGCTATTTTTCATCGCTTCCATCTATATTTCAGCTTTTCCATCCTTCTTTATTCATCCGTCATGTCAGCTTCCTGTATGTCCATCAACTGCACATCGGCCTCATAATAATCGGTCTCCTTGGTATCAGATACATCTATGTTATCTGATACATTTGTGGCTACAGCTTCTTCTGTGGCATCTGCTACATTTATTGCATCTGTTACATTTATGACTCCTGCTTCATCAATGGCATCTGCTCCATTTATAACATCTGCTCCATTTATGACTCCTGCTCCATCTACATCCACTTTGTCTGCGACTCCCTTATCTTCATCTGCCAGATACGTGTTTTCTTTATAAGTATTAACGGTATTTGTGCCAGTCATATATGTGTCTGTCATATACGTGTCTGCCAGCTTCTTTGCTTTATTATTTTCAAAATTATAAACCACCCTGGTATCGCAAAGGATATCATGAAGCCCTCTTTTTTCGCTGTCTACTCCAACGAGAATATACCCCACTCCCATAATGGCAGCTGACAGGTATTTTCCTATCGTTTCCCGGTAGAGAACATTCCAAATGGCAAGAGGTTCTTCTGTCTCATTGATTACCTTGAGCTTTAATACTTTCTTTCCAACGGTTGCACCAGCCATAAAGGTAAGCAGTATATAATATCCTGCTCCCAATATGTAAAACAAAATGTCTTCCAGGGAAAAACGGTATAGCACGGCATGTTTCAAAGGATTAAAGCCCAAACCGAGAAATATCAGCCAAAGAATTAGCCGTATTATCATCAATACTGCGGCTACAATACAACCATCTACCACAGCGGCAGCCAGGCGGACGAAGAAACCTGCATATCGAATTTCTTTAGTTTCCTGCATAGTATAATGGCACCCCGCTTCCTTGCTTTTCCAGATATTCACTGAAAACCTGGCTGTCGGATTTTTTCTGTATGCCGCCATAGGCCTGCATAAAAGAAGAAAAAATATTTTCCGTTGTAAAACTTGGCTCATACACTTTTACATTGCCAACCAAGTTCAAAAAGCTTTCTTGAAATGTCTCATAGTCCTCTACTTGGTCAATCAAGCCGATTTCCTGGGCTTGCTTTGCCGTATAAATACGTCCGTCAGCAAGAGGTCTTGCCCCTTCCAGAGTCATTCCACGCCCCTTTGCCACTATTTCAAGAAACTGATCATATGCTTCATCCACCAGACTCTGAAAAATATCCTTTTGTTCCTGAGTCATAGGGATTCCTGCAGATCCCATCGCTTTATTCGCTCCGCTGGTTATGTGAATTTCTTCTACACCAAGCTTATCAAATAAATCACTGTAGTTATAGGTGGAAATCCGGACGCCAATGGAGCCGGTCCAGGTATTCCGATTTGCCGAAACACGGTCTGCCGCCATGGCAATATAGTAACCGCCAGAGCAGGCTTCCTGTTCCATATAGGCCCAGATTGGTCTCTCCGTCGTTTTTTTGTATTCCATCAGCTTTAAATACAGCTCGTCACTTTCATAAACGGTACCGCCAGGACTGTTTACCACTAGTATGATTCCTTTGTTTAAACTGGAATCCATCATCTCATCAATGTAATTTAACGTCCCCTGGTGATCATATGACACTGTGGTAAAAGCACTGGAAGAGCCTACATCCTGAATCGTTCCCTCTACCCTTACCACTCCCACAAAGTCGTGATTTGGCAGCGTTACATTACTGCTGGTCGCCTCAAGGGAACCCAATAACCCGCCCATACTATTTGAATTTTGAAACATTGCTGCTGCCATTTTTTGTGAAAAAACACTGCTGACTCCTGCGGTGATAAACAAGACCCCCGCAATAATCAGTCCAATAATCTGCTTATTTTTCATAATCATATACCCCTCTTTATATGGAATTACTTGCTTAAGTCCCCCCAAGTGAATCGACTATCAATTCCATATTGGCTTAAAGCTCAGTTTTGAATTGATTACCGGTTCACACGAACTGGTTTCTGGTTCACGAGGGAGGACTCTTATTAATTCAACTTTCCATCAAATTTTATTAAATATCTACCACAATTTTGTCCAGATGCCAAATATCATCCACATATTCCTGAATGGTACGGTCAGAAGAAAACTTGCCACAATGTGCCACATTAAGCATTGCTGCCCTTGCCCACTGTTTGCCATCGCGATACATCTCTTCAACCTGATTCTGAGCCCTTTCATAATCCCGGAAATCCTTCAGAATGAAATACTGGTCAGCCCTCTCATGACCATTGCTTTCTAAAAGGAAATTATAGATTTCTCTAAACAGCTCTGGATTCTGTGGTGAATAGGTCCCATTAATCAATTGGGTTAATACAACCCGGATATCCTGATCCGCATTAAAAATATCCTTTGGATTATATCCGCCGTTCTGCTCATAGTGGATTACTTCATCTGAGCTAAGTCCGAAGATGACTGCATTTTTCGTGCCTACTTCTTCGACGATTTCCACGTTGGCTCCGTCCATGGTTCCAATGGTAATGGCACCATTAAGCATAAACTTCATATTACCGGTTCCGCTGGCTTCTTTACTTGCTGTTGATATCTGTTCGGAAACATCCGCTGCTGCAAAAATCATCTCCGCATTGGATACACGGTAGTTCTCAATAAATACAATCTTTATCTTTCCGTTAATGGAGCGATCATTGTTAACCACTTCAGCAACGCTGTTAATCAGCTTGATAATACTCTTTGCCCGGCGGTATCCAGCCGATGCTTTGGCACCGAAAATAAAGGTTCTTGGATAATAATCCATTTCCGGATTCTTTTTCAGCTGATTGTAGACATGCATAATATGCAGAATATTAAGGAGCTGTCTCTTATATTCATGAAGACGCTTTACCTGTACGTCAAAGATGGAATTTGGATTTATTTCCACGCCATTGTGCTCTTTGATATAATTTGCCAGTCTCACTTTATTCTGGTACTTAATATCCATGAATTCTTTCTGCCATCTTTCGTTATCCATAAATGGTACCAGTTTTTCCATCTGTTCCAGATTGGTCACCCATTGATTACCGATTTTTTCTGTAACCCACTTAGCAAGAAGGGGGTTTCCATGAAGAAGGAACCTTCTTTGGGTAATACCGTTGGTTTTATTGTTAAATTTCTGTGGCATCATCTCATAGAAATCTTTTAACTGCTGGTTCTTTAAAATTTCCGTATGCAGTCTTGCCACACCATTTACCGAATATCCACCTACAATAGCCAGGTTCGCCATTCTTACCTGTCCATTATAAATGATAGACATTTGGGAAATCTTGTCGTTATTTCCAGGATATCTCTGCTGAATCTCAATGGTAAATCGGCGATTGATTTCTTCCACAATCTGATAAATTCTTGGCAGGAGGCGGGAGAATAGTTCAACCGGCCATTTTTCCAAGGCCTCAGACATAATGGTATGGTTTGTATAGGCACAGCACCTGGTTGTAACCTCCCATGCTTCATCCCAGCTTAATTCATAATCGTCCATTAAAATGCGCATAAGCTCTGGTACCGTTACCGTCGGATGGGTGTCATTCATCTGGAATACCACTTTTTCCGGCAGCTTGCGAATGTCATCATGACTATGCATATATTTGTTAACGGCACGCTGCAGGCTGGCTGATACAAAGAAGTATTGCTGTTTTAATCTCAGCTCCTTGCCGGCATAGTGATTATCGTTTGGATACAGAACTTCGCAAATGGTTCTTGCCAGGTTTTGCTGCTCTACTGCTTTCTGGTAATCTCCCTTATCAAAAGAATTCAGATTAAAGTTGTCAATCGCTTCTGCATCCCAGATGCGCAAGGTATTAACCACATTGTTTTCATAGCCAACGATTGGAATATCATATGGCACTGCCCGAACCGAGTTGTAGCCTTCCTGCACAAAACGCTCTTTTCCATTCTCGTCCTTCCGGTATGCTACATAACCGCCAAATTTTACCTCGACCGCATATTCAGGACGCTTTACCTCAAAAGGATATCCATTTCTCAACCAGTCATCCGGAATCTCTATCTGAAAACCATCTTCAATTTTTTGCTTAAACATACCATATTTGTAGCGGATACCACAACCGTATGCCACATATCCCAAGGTCGCAAGCGAATCCAGAAAACATGCTGCCAGTCGTCCAAGACCACCGTTTCCAAGGGCTGGATCCGGCTCCTGATCTTCCATGATGTTCAAATCTATTCCCAATTCATCTAATGCTTCGGAAATAGCCTTATTTCCTTTTAAATTAAGAATCATGTTTCCCAGCGCACGGCCCATCAAAAACTCCATCGATAAATAGTACACCATTTTTGCATCCTTTTGAGCTCTTACCTTATGGGATGCCATCCACTGATCCATAACATAATCCTTTAAGGCGTAACAGACTGCCTCAAACAATTGCTGCTCATTTGCTTCTTCAATACTTTTAAAGCTGAGAACTTTGGTGTAGGCTATTACCTCTGATTTAAACTCATCTTTATTCAATACTTTCTTCATAGGGATTTCTCCTTGTCCATATTTATTAAAAACCTGAATTGTACTTTCTTATCGGCTTTTTATCTTTATTAAAAAACTTATAGATATATGAATTATATCTCAAAATGCAAAATTTTAAAACCATCAAAAAATTTCTTTATAAAAAAGCAAAAAGGGACGGAGCTGTCACACTAAGTATAACAGCCTCATCCCCTCTGTATTTAATTAAAGAATCAACACTTTTCCACGCCCAAAATGACTTCTTCTCCGTTGATATTCCAGTTCTTTACAAATCCCTTTTCTTCTTCATAAAGAACTTCTTCTGCCAACACCTTATCTTTTACAGAAACTTCGTTTTTCTTTAAAATTGCTGCCAGCTTTTCATTTCCTTTAATGGTTACCCGAATGTGATCCATTACTTCAAAATCCGCATCCTTACGCATGGTCTGAATCTTACTGATCATTTCCAGGATAAAGCCCTCTTCCACCAGCGCCTCGCTAAGGGTGGTGTTAAGTATAACGGTGGTTCCATAATTAGATTCAGAAATAAAACCTTCCATCTGAGCCGCCTCAATTAACAAATCGTCCTTTTCCAGAACCTCTGCTGCGCCATCCAGGGTAATGGTGAGTGTACCCTTTTCATTAAGCTCATCCATTGCCTTGTTTCCATCCAAGGCTGCCAGTACTTCCTTCAAATCATTTAATTGTTTTCCAAAGCGTCGTCCCAGAGTCTTTAACTGTGGTTTAAAGGTGTAGGAAGTAAAATCACGCACGTCGTCCTTAAACACAACTTCCTTCACATTTAATTCATCTTGAATGATTTCCTGATAGAATGAAGGCAATGCATTATCTGCCTTAACATACATCTGACCAATCGGCTGACGGTTCTTGATGTTTGCTGTATTTCGGCAGGCACGACCCAGTACAACGATATTCAGTACTTCATCCATGTTCTTTTCCAGCTCGGTATCAATCCAAGCCTCATTGGCAACTGGATAATCACAGAGATGAATACTTTCGGTGGCACTTTTATCCAGACCACAAACCAGATTCTGATAAATCTCTTCGGTAATAAACGGCACCAGTGGTGCAGCTGCTTTGCAGATGGTAACCAGTGCTGTATAAAGCGTCATGTAGGCATTGATTTTATCCTGTTCCATTCCTTTGGCCCAGAAACGCTCTCTTCCCCGTCTTACATACCAGTTACTTAATTCATCCACAAAATCCTGAAGAGCTCTTGCAGTCTCCGGAATCTTATAATTTTCCATAAAATTGTCAACGGTCTTCACCACTGTGTTGAGCCGGGACAATAACCATTTATCCATTACCGCCAATTGGTCATATTCTAACGTGTGCTGGGTCGGATCAAAGTTGTCAATGTTGGCATACAGTACATAGAAGGCATAGGAATTCCATAAGGTTCCCATAAACTTTCTCTGGCCTTCCATAACTGCTTTGCCATGGAAGCGGTTCGGCAGCCATGGTGCACTGTTGATACTGAAATACCACCGGATCGCATCGGCTCCAAATTCATCCAGAGCATCGAATGGGTCCACGGCATTTCCTTTGGATTTTGACATTTTCTGTCCATTTTCATCCTGAACATGGCCAAGGACAATCACGTTTTTATAAGGGGCTTTATTGAACAGCAAAGTGGACTCTGCCAGCAGGGAGTAGAACCATCCTCTGGTCTGGTCAACGGCTTCTGATATATAATCTGCCGGGAACTGCTGTTCAAATAAATCCTGATTTTCAAATGGGTAGTGATGCTGTGCAAATGGCATGGCTCCTGAGTCAAACCAGCAGTCAATTACCTCTGGCACCCGGTGCATTTCGCCGCCACACTTTTCACATGGGAAGGTGACGTTATCAATATATGGACGGTGCAATTCAATTTCTTCCGGACAATTGGAGGATAAGCTCTTTAACTCAGCAATGCTTCCGATGGAATGCATATGTCCGCAGGAACATTCCCAGACGTTAAGAGGGGTTCCCCAGTAACGGTTACGGCTGATGCTCCAGTCCTGGATGTTCTCCAGCCAATCACCAAAACGACCTTTTCCAATGCTTTCCGGAATCCAGTTAATGGTGTTATTGTTACGGATTAAATCTTCTTTTACGGCAGTCATTTTGATAAACCAGGATTCTCTTGCATAATAAATCAGCGGTGTATCACATCTCCAGCAGAATGGGTAGCTATGTTCAAACTTAAGGGCTTTGAACAACAGCTTCTTTTCTCCTAACAGGCGGAATACTACTTCATCGGCCTTTTTACAGAATAATCCGGCTACGTCCGTAGCTTCAGCCTTCATCTCGCCTTTTTCATCTACCAGCTGCACAAATGGAAGGTCGTAGATACGTCCTACCTTGGCATCGTCTTCACCGAAAGCAGGTGCAATATGAACAACACCAGTACCATCACTTAAGGTTACGTAGCCATCACAGGTTACGTAAAAGGCCTTTTTATTTCCAACCATGGTCCGATCGCCTGGATCTCCGATGGTGCCGTCCGGGTGATTGAAGGCATAGTCAAACAGTGGAACGTACTGGGTGTACTCTAAGTCTTTCCCTACGTAGGATTCTACAACTTCATACTTTCCTTCAATTACAGAAAGAAGTGCTTCTGCCAAAATGTAATATTCTGTCCCCACAGCTGTATCTTCTTCGCCCTCTTTTACCACGTTGTTCTTCTCGTCTACTTGAACCTTTACCTTTACATAAGCTTCGTTCGGATTCACGCAGAGTCCTACATTGGAAGGAAGGGTCCAAGGGGTAGTGGTCCATGCTAAAATGTATTCATTGTCTTTTCCCTGGAGACGGAATTTGGCAATAGCGGATTTTTCTTTTACATCCTTATAGCCCTGTGCTACCTCGTGAGAAGAAAGAGGAGTACCGCAGCGTGGGCAGTAAGGTACGATTTTATAGCCTTTATATAATAAGCCTTTATTCCAGATTTCTTTTAGTGCCCACCACTCTGATTCAATGAAATTGTTGTGATAGGTTACATATGGATCATCCATGTCTGCCCAGAAACCAACCGTGCCGGAAAAGTCTTCCCACATACCTTTGTATTTCCAAACAGATTCCTTACATTTTTCAATAAAAGGCTCCAGACCATACTCTTCGATTTGTTCTTTTCCATCCAGGCCAAGAAGCTTTTCAACTTCCAGCTCGACTGGTAAACCGTGGGTATCCCAGCCAGCTTTTCTGGGAACCATGCGGCCTTTCATGGTCTGATATCTGGGAAACATATCTTTGATAACACGAGTAAGCACATGACCAATATGGGGCTTTCCGTTTGCGGTTGGTGGGCCGTCATAGAAGGTATAGGTTTCACCCTGTTTTCTTTGTTCAATACTTTTTTCAAAAATTTTGTTGTCCTTCCAGAACTGCTCTACTTGTTTTTCTCTGGCTACAAAGTTCAGATCTGTCGGTACTTTTTGATACATTGACATGATTATCTTCCTTTCTTATTGTTTCATAAAACTTCTGCATGTAATAAAAAAACTCCCATCCTAAACAGGATGAGAGTACAAGCTTTCATTTACCACCTATTTAGCGTACGGAAACACAATTATCTTCCTAGTACAGTGTCTCTTATACACGCTCCATATAACGGTGGACACCGGCGGGGCCTACTGGAATGCCTCAAATCAATGGGCCTTTGTTTGACCTGCAACTTGGGAGTGATATTCGACTTAGCATACTCATACCGATTTTCCACTGACACCGGTTCACTGTGATTTTCAGACTAAGCTTACTGTCTCCGTCAACGTCTTTTTCCTATATAATATAGTTATTAAAGAATATATTATACAATCCACTTATTGTCAATAGTTTTTCTTGACATTTGTCGTATTTCGTAGCATTATAATGTTACTATTCACTGGCAAGCCTGTAAACAGTAACATTATAGCTGCCGTTCGGCCTTACGACTTGCCAGCTCGATTCGGTTGTATAGCTGAATCGTATTTTTGGTTTTACAATGAGGAGGAAGTTTATGACGGAAAATCTGACCCTGTTGACGGACTTTTATGAGCTGACCATGATGCAGGGATATTTTAAAAACAATGTAAATGAAGTGGTGGTTTTTGATGCCTTTTACCGTACCAATCCTTCTGGTGGAGGCTACTCCATCTGCGCCGGTCTGGATCAGGTAATCGAATATATCAAAGCTCTCAATTTTAATTATGATGATATTTCTTATTTAAGAAGTCTTAAAATGTTTGATGAAGACTTCCTTAATTATCTCGCCGGTTTCCATTTTACCGGAGATATCTATGCAATTCCTGAGGGTACCGTTGTCTTCCCGATGGAACCCCTCCTTAAGGTAGTGGCTCCAATTATGGAGGCACAGTTGATCGAAACTGCTCTTTTAAATATTATCAATCATCAAAGCTTAATTGCTACCAAGGCTTCCCGCGTGTGTTATGCCGCCAAGGGGGATGGCGTTATGGAATTTGGGCTTCGACGTGCTCAAGGACCAGATGCTGGTACTCTTGGAGCCAGGGCAGCTATCATTGGAGGTTGTATGGGAACCAGCAATGTACTGTGTGCCAAGCGTTTTCAAGTACCCGCATTGGGAACCCACGCTCACAGCTGGATTATGAGTTTTGAAGATGAATTACTGGCATTCCGTAAGTATGCAGAGCTTTATCCCAATAATACCACCCTTTTGGTGGATACCTATGATACTTTGCGCTCTGGTGTTCCCAATGCAATTAAAGTCTTCCAGGAGCTAAAAGAAGCTGGAAAAATACCCACGATCTACGGCATTCGTCTGGACAGCGGCGATTTGGCATACATTTCAAAAAAAGCACGTCGTATGCTGGATGAAGCAGGCTTCACCGATGCTGCAATTGTAGCCTCCAGTGATTTAGATGAGTATTTGATTGATTCTCTTAAATCCCAGGGTGCCGCTATTAATACCTGGGGGGTTGGCACCAACCTGATTACCTCTAAAGATTGTCCCGCTTTCGGTGGTGTATATAAGTTGGCAGCAATCCAAAAGGAAGGAGAATTTATTCCTAAAATCAAGCTTTCAGAAAATACCTGGAAAATTACCAACCCTGGAAATAAAACGATTTTTCGAATTTATGATAAATCTACCGGAAAGCTCAAAGCCGATTTGATTGCCCTGGCAGAAGAAACCTTTGATGAAAGTAAGACATTAAAGCTTTTCGACCCCGTTGAAACCTGGAAGAAAATTTATCTGGAGGGCGGTACTTATACCATGCGGGAGATTTTAGTCCCGGTTTTCAAAAGCGGACAGTGTGTCTATGAGTCCCCAAGTGTTATGGACCTGCGAGAATATTGCCAGCAGGAATTAGGCACTCTTTGGGATGAAACCAGACGCTTCATAAATCCCCATAATGTTTACGTGGACTTATCGGATAAATTGTGGAAAATCAAATCAAATTTACTGGATAATTATGACAATTTAAAACAGAAATAAAATCACCAAATGGCTATAATGTATGGGTTTCCTTTTCGGAGTACTATATATTGTGGCCATTTTTTTCTAAAATCCAACAAAAAATTGCAATTTTCGAAAAAATTTTTCATATTTCGTTGATTTTTAATCTACATATGGTATAATGAGCATAATAATACGACCATATATGGTTTTGAGGGGTTTTACTTTATGAAGAAATTGATTTTGGTTCTCGCATCCCTTCTGATTATTTCTTTTGTTACCTATGATATTTCCAATCCATCCAAGACTCGGGCCAGTAACAATCCTTTTGAGGATGAATATTATTATAACAAAGAAGTTTTTTTAGAAGATAATGCCATGATCGATGCCAGTGCGTCTTACCAAAAAGAAGAGATTATTGCAATTCCTATTGATACAGAGCCTTCCAGTATTACCGTATTGATTAACAAGGAATATGGACTGCCTGGGGATTATGTCCCTGCCGACCTGCGGATTCCAGATGTTATTTTCAGTTTTTCCAGTTATAGTGAGAAAAAGCTGATGCGGGCGGATGCTGCGAATGCTTTGGAGAAGCTGTTTCAAGCGGCAAAAGATGAAGGACTTAGTCTTTATGGCGTTTCCGCCTATCGTTCCTATAATCGCCAGCTTGCTATTTATAACAAGAATCTGATTACGAATGGAAGCAAGCGGACCAATCTGTATTCTGCGAAGGCTGGATTCAGTGAGCACCAATCGGGGCTTGCTATTGATGTTTCTACTCTGTCCATTCATAATCGTTTGGATGTTACCTTTGCAGCTACGCCGGAAAGTCGGTGGTTGGAGGCTCATGCTCATGAGTTTGGCTTTATTATCCGCTATCCGAAGGATAAATCGGAAATTACGGGGTATGCTTATGAACCCTGGCATATTCGGTATGTAGGGGATGAGTTGGCGAAGCAGTTGTTTGAGAGTGAAATTACGTTAGAGGAGTATTATGGATATGCACCGATAGAGGCAGTGCAGCAGGATACTTCTTACGGTACGGCGATTGATGTGGATGATAGTGATTATAGTATTGATGGATTGCCAAATATGGATGATATAAATGATATGGAAGAATCGTTTTAGGGAAAGCAGCCTTTTGCATAAGCAGAAGGTTGTTTTTCTTTTTGGATTTGTAAATGTGAATATGTTTCCAAATTCTGGTAACAATGTGAGTATAGCAAAAAGATTTTAGGAGGTATATACATATGGATGTTAAGTTTTGCATATATTTATTAGGCTTGTTGGGGGTGCTTTGTGGTTTTGGGGGACCTTTAAATGAGGGGGCTTTGAATTTTGAGTCAAATGGGACTGATGGAACTGTGGATTTGCAGGAGCATATTGCGGGGCAGATTTTGAGGTTGCATGTGATTGCGAATAGTGATTTGGATGCGGATCAGGAATTGAAGCTTGAGGTGAAGGATGAGATTGTTGCACTGCTTCGGGAGGATTTGAAGGGGGCAGGTAATTTAGATGAGGCTAAAGGTATTATTGAGAGTAATTTGGGGGTGATTGAGGATACGGCCGAAGAGGTGATGACGTCTCATGGATACGGGTATAAGGCGAATGCCCGAATTGGGTGGTTTGATTTTCCAGTGAAGATGTATGGGGATTTGACGTTTCCGGCGGGGTGTTATCAGGCTCTGAGAGTAGAATTGGGGGCTGCGGAAGGAAAAAATTGGTGGTGCGTAATGTTTCCTTCTCTTTGTTATGTGGATGAGGCTCATGATGTGATTACCAAGGAAAATAAGGAGAAGTTTAAAAAAATTTTGACGGAGGAGGAGTATCAGAGTCTTCTGAATGGAAAGGATTCACAGGTGTTTTATAAGTCTAAGTTTAAGATAGTAATTCATAATTTTGTTGATTATTTTTCTGAATCAGAGTAAAATTATAGGCGGACATGACTTAAATTAAGAAAGGATTTGGTTTCAATGGCAAAAAAAACGATTGCGGTTTTATTTGGTGGGCAGTCCTCAGAGCATGAGGTTTCTTGTGTTTCGGCGGCTACTATTATTTCGAATATAGATGTGGATTTTTATGAGGTTGTTTTGATTGGGATTACGAAGGAAGGGCGTTGGCTCATGGCATCGTCGGTGGAGGAGGTTGCTTCTGGGGAATGGCGAAACAGTAAGGTAACGGCAGTTATTTCTCCGGATGCCAGTCAAAAAGGTATTTTGGTTACGGAAGGCAATAAGTCTTCGTTGAAGAGGGTTGATGTTGTTTTTCCAGTTCTTCATGGTAAGTATGGTGAGGACGGAACGGTTCAGGGGTTGCTTGAGCTTGCACAGATTCCTTATGTGGGCTGTGGAGTGCTGGCTTCTTCTGTAGCAATGGATAAACTATATACCAAGATTATTGTAGATACTTTACATATTCGTCAGGCTAAGTATGTTTCGGTGCTGGCTTATCAGTTAAAGAGGATGGATACGGTTCTGGAGCAAATAGAGGAAACGCTTGATTATCCTGTTTTTGTGAAGCCTTCTAATGCCGGGTCTTCCCAAGGGGTGTCCAAGGCTAATAACCGTGATGAACTGATTAAGGCTTTGGAGCTGGCGGTACTTCATGATCGAAAGATTTTGGTGGAAGAGACGATTATCGGACGAGAATTGGAATGTGCCGTGTTGGGTGGTGCCGAGCCTAAGGCTTCTGGAATTGGTGAGATTATGGCAGCCGCGGAGTTTTATGATTATGATGCCAAGTACAACAATGCAGAGTCTAAGACCGTAATTTCTCCAGAATTGCCGGAGGGTGTGGCAGAAACGATTCGTAAATCGGCAGTTGCTATTTTTCAGGCGGTTGATGGTTATGGACTTTCACGGGTTGACTTCTTTTTGGAAAAGGATACTGATGAGGTGATTTTTAATGAAATTAATACGCTTCCTGGCTTTACTTCCATCAGTATGTATCCTATGCTTTGGGAGTCCAGGGGCATAAGCAAAAGAGAATTGGTGGAGAAACTGATTCAGCTGAGTTTTTCCAGGTAATATAGGAGGCTGTTTATGGCAAGTGATTCGATTTCGACAAACAATATAGCTGCAGCTGTGGCTCCTATTGGTGTGTTTGACTCTGGTGTGGGCGGTCTTACGGTTGCGCGGGAGATTATGCGTCAAATCCCTAATGAATCAATTGTTTATTTTGGTGATACTGCGCGGGTTCCCTATGGAAGTAAGTCGCAAAATACGATCATTCATTATTCCCGACAGATTGTTAAGTTCTTGAGAACACAAAATGTAAAGGCTCTTGTTATTGCTTGTAATACTGCCAGTGCTTTTGCTCTGGACGTGATTCAGGCAGAAAGTGATATTCCGGTTATAGGAGTAATTAAGCCAGGGGCCAAGGTGGCGGCCGAAACAACTGAAAATGGACGAATTGGAGTAATTGCTACGGAGGGAACGATTAGTACAGAGATTTATACCAAATTTCTTAATTCAATCAATCCCAAGTTACAGGTGTTCTCGAAAGCTTGTCCGCTGTTTGTTCCATTGGTGGAGGAAGGTTGGCTCTATGACCCGGTTACAGTGGAAATTGCTGAGCGGTATTTCAGTGAGTTGAAGGGGTATGACATTGATACTTTGGTTCTTGGATGTACCCATTACCCCTTGCTTCGTCATACTCTTCAAAAGGTAATTGGAAGTAATGTGTCATTGGTGAATCCTGCCTACGAAACAGCCAGGGCTTTAAAGGATGTGTTGGAAGAGAATCATCTGACCAGTGAAAGCAGTGTTACGGAGCATCGTTTTTTTGTAAGTGATGGTGCAGAAAAATTCAAGGCATTTGCTAACACGATTCTTCCTTATACGGTGGTTCGGACTACTGATATTAACATAGAACAGTATTAATTGATGGAGATTGGAATAATTTACAACACTGTATCAAAATCGCCAAGGATAGGAATAAATACTTGAGGTATATTTATGGAAAAAGAGGTACTTGTATCCGTTTCTGGTATGCAATTTGATATTGACCAGACGGAAACGATGGAGGTCATTTCTCCCGGAAAATATTTTTTTAAAAACGAAAAGCACTACATATTTTATGATGAAGTAACTGATCCTGATTTAGGTTCCAGAGGCATTTCATCTAGCTGTCTGAAGGCATCCTCCGATTGTGTTGAGCTTTCAAAAAAGGGGTGTGCCCAGGTTAATATGATTTTTGAAAATGGTAAAAAAACCATGACTTCCTATCAAACCCCTTTTGGCGAACTGGCAATTGGAATACACACCAGCAGTATTTTGGTGGAGAAACAGTCTGCTGGCCTGCTGATTCAGGTGAATTATGCTCTTGATATTAATTATGGACATGTCTCTGATTGCCGTATCGTAATTAAGGTTGTTCCACAATCACTCTGATATTTTTAAACCAATTAGAACCGAATTGCCTTTAGAGCACTTACCCTAGATCGGATGAAAACAGAATAAAGCGGCAAAAAAGCTACCCACTAAATTTTAGTGAGTAGCTCTTATATTCTTTGGATATTATTTCTTCTTTTTATCCTTTGACCCTTTATCCTTAGCCGTTGCAGTTTTATCCTTACTCGTTTTATCCTTTATAACCATATTAGTCATTCGTTTAAAGAATCCAACTTTTTCTTTCTTCTCTTCCAATCCGCCTCTGGCACCTTTCACTTCCATGATGTAAATCCCGTTCATAACTACTTTTACTTCTTTTTTCACGGGGATTATTTCAAATACTTTTTCATCACACATAAGAGTCATAATCTTTGGTCCAATTTTTGCTTTTACGATTGGCACTTTAGAGCCCCTTAAATATCTGGGGGTCTGATCAATAACGATCTGGGGAAGCCCGGCTTCCTTAAGCTTCATTCGCTTTTTATCAATTACCAGCAAAGATGCGGTCTGCTTGGTGGCTTCCATTTGCTCTTGGGCTGCTGCCTGCTTCTTCTGCATCTTGTTTCCATAAAAATACAATACAACGACTGCAATAATAAGTACCACCAGAACAACAATTGAACTAATAATCCATGGGTTCAATGCCAATAAAGGTAAAACATTTATATTCATCATCTTTATCCTCCAACGATTCATTTTCAAGCCTATGGCTCGTACTCTACTATTTTAACATTTTTTTCAGAAAAATCAATTAGATTTATCGATTCCTTTTTCTTTTATCTCATTATACATATCCCGAATAATGCCCTGCACATAGGAGCCAATACGTTTCCGTTCTTCTTTTTCCAGCTCCTGCATATAAATTGGCTTTCCATACATAATAGTCACATTGGATTTTTTAATCCACGGTACATGGTTTTCGAAAATGTTATCGGTATTGGTAATGGCAACTGGAATAATGGCACTGCCAGATTTTTCTGCCAGTTTAAAACTGCCATCATGAAAAGGAATCATCTCCTCTTCCTGCACACGTGTACCTTCCGGCATGATGAATACAGAATACCCTTCCTTTAACTGCTCAATCCCCTGTAAAATGGTCTTAAGACCTTCTCTTGCATCGTCCCGGTCAAGAAATAGACATCTCATATAACGCATCCAGGTTCTAATACAGGGAATCCGCAACATCTCCTTCTTTGCTACAAAACTGGTAAGATTTGGTACGGTTGTGTAACCCAGTAAAATGTCAAAATAACTTCTGTGATTGGCAACGTATAACACAGCCTCATCTTTTGGTATATTTTCCGTTCCAATTACATTTTTCTTCGTTCCTGACAAAAATAGCATGGAATTTAATGCTGCTACGGTAATCTTCTGACCGATTCGAAATTGCTTATCCGGACTCTTTTTCCCGACAAAATATTGAATCAAATACATTGGCAGGCTAAAAATCGCAAAAAACATCAGGAATATAGCTACTAATAAAAGTCTTATCATGTTGTATTCTCCATTTACATTATATTAGTTTTAGTATACCAAATTTCGACTCCTGTTGCAAACCTAAGAGAAAAATGGTAAAATTTTTATTACATTTTGAAACTACTCAAAAGTCTTCATCTCTCAAAAGGTGAAATGCTTTTTGAAAATATACTCATACCAAAAGGAGCAAAAAATATGCGAATGATCCACATGAAGGCTTACGCCAAAATCAATTTAGGCCTGGATGTCATCCGAAAACGAGAAGACAATTACCACGAAGTCCGCATGATTATGCAGACAATTGGACTATATGATCGGCTATCTCTAAAGCAAATCCGCAGCGATAAAATTATAATCAAAACCAACTTGTCCTACCTGCCCACCAACGAGAATAATCTGGTCTACAAAGCAATTAAACTTTTAAAAGACGAATTCCAGATTACATCTGGTGTCCTGGTTTTCCTGGACAAGCACATTCCAGTAGCCGCTGGTATGGCTGGCGGAAGCACTGACTGTGCCGCTGCTCTAAAAGGTATGAATAAACTGTTCCGCTTAGGACTTACCACTGAAGAATTAATGGAACGAGGTGTACGTTTAGGTGCCGATGTCCCCTACTGTATCCTTGGTGGCACCGCCCTTTCTGAGGGAATCGGGGAAATCCTCACACCACTCCCCCCCATGCCTAAATGTCATGTGCTAGTGGTCAAACCTTCCATGCACGTTTCCACAAAATTTGTATATGAAAACCTGAATATTCCAGCCCTGGAAAAACATCCCGATATTGATGGGATCATCCAGTCCATTACCAATAATGACGTAAAAGGTGTTGCCAGCCGTCTGGAAAACGTGTTGGAATCCGTCACGGTAAATGAATACCCCCAGCTGCATCAGATTAAAAAGGATATGCTGGAAAACGGAGCCCTGGGCGCCCTCATGAGCGGCAGCGGCCCCACTGTATTCGGCCTTTACGATGATCTGGATGCCGCCAAAAAAGCCAGTTTTCTTTTCAAAGAGCTTGACTCATCAAACCGTGTTTTTGTTGTAGATATCCATTGATATCACAAATATTATTAACATTGCAGGCCATTAACATTGCAGGTCATTAACATTGCAGATCATTAACATTACTGACCATTAACATTACTGATACCATTAACATTACTGATACCATTTTATAAAAGTAACTACCTTTCATCCATAAGAGCTCCACCAGCAAACTGCAAATAGCCGAAAAAGCGTTTATCCACCCGCTCTTTCGGCATTCGCATCCTATATCCACCCTTCACCTCATTTGCAAATCAATATATTATCCCCAACCTCAAGCGCATCCCCTTCCAATTCATTCAGCTCCTTAATCGTATCCATCGTCGTATAAAACTCCTTTGCCACATCCCAAAGCGTATCGCCATCCTTCACCACATATCCAACAATACTTGGAATCCTCCGTCTTACACCCTCCAGATTGGATACAACTTCCACTCCCGTAATAATCCGACTAGCCATTTCATCAAACACAATGGCCTCTATTCCAATTGTAACCTTCACCTCAATCTCTGTTCCATCAATAAGCACCATGCTCAATTGATCCAGATAAGCCCGCGTATCAAAAGTACTATTCCTCTTCATATCCTTCACTTCAATCAGCTGACTAAAAGGAACAACACCTTTCACCGAACCAATCGGCCTTCCATCATCCTCCGTCACATAAAGCACCTGTACCTCTGCCACTCCCTCTACCTGAATGCCATTTTCCACAGGAAACTGATCATCAATCTTCACTTCACCATCGCCATTACAGATCTGAAGAATGGCAGGCTGACCCTCCTCCACCTTTAATGTATCCACAACTCGAAGCTTACTATTGTTCTTCATTAACAAATTTCGGTATCTCGCTTCCTTCTCTGTAATATTCAAAAGATCCTGTGTAGAATACAAATCTTTTAAGATTTCCAGCACTTCATCCTCATACAACTTAATATCCAGATTCAAGACCACTTCCAAATCCAGAATCCGTTCTTCCCCGTCATCATCCGGCTTCACCTGCATATCCCGATTAGAAATGCTGATACTAATATCCGAAACCATATTATCCCTGCAGCGATCACAATCAAGAGAACCATTGATCGGCAATTCAGCTTCATAGGATTGAACACCTTTGTTTTCATTTTCTGCTGTATAAAGAATGAAAACCTTCAAAAGTCCCTTTAATCCTATCTTGCCATCATAGAGCCGGGTTTCTCCTTCCATAAACTCTATCCGGGAATAAAGAATTTCCTGGATATTATCTTTTCCCAAAGGAAGTGTCACCTCATCTTTAATCCGGTAAGTATCCTTTTTTGCAACCGCAATCTGAGTCAAATTCAGGGTTTCATTAATCAACTGTACATCCTTCTCATCCTCGCCAACACCAACCGCTGCTTCTTCTTCAACCAGACTTTCCGCCACAAAATCAAAACTAATAATGGCCCGTACACTGATTTTTCGGGAATTAATCAACGAAGTACTCATATCATCCAAATTCCAGCGGAAGGAAATATTTTCATCCCCCGCCAAGCCATCCATATTTACCATCTCTTCAAATGGCAAATTTCCAGTAATGTTATGTATTGGCCGCTGGGTCTCCTGACTAATATAAAGCACATTAAATTCCAGCGTTCCCCTTGCCATGAACTTGTCATTCATTGGTGCAATTTCCTGAATGGTTATATTTCCCTGTTCCTTAATAATCTTGTCTATATCGGGTTTCACGTCTGGCACATTAAAATCATCATCCAAGGTAATCTGTAGGTTGCTTTTTGATTTCTGCTGATTCATACTGATAATTTGTTTTAAAAGTTCCATTTTTAGCTCCCATCTGCCCACTTTAGCAGGCGTACTAATCAAGGTTTGGCATAAACATATTTTTACTACTATATGCAAGAAAAAAAACGACTATGCAAAAAAGAGAACAAAAAAAGAACTGTGCACTAACTGAATCTTTTCAGCTAGTGCCAGCTCCTTGCTTATCTTATCTTGTATATTATACCAGCATCATCCGAACATCCTTGGTCAATACATCTGTATAACTGAAGGATACGGTTTGTAATGTGTTTTCTATTTCGTTCTTAACTTCAATCAGGAAAATACTTGGATATGTCTCGGTGATAACGCCCTCTGTTACATCTACCTTGTGCCTTCCTTTGTTGGCATGGATGCGAACCTTGCTTCCAATATGGTTGTTAACTGCTTTTCTTACGCGGACTACATCTGATTGTTTCATTATATTTCCTCCATTCTGTTAAAATGGCTGTCCCACATTTCACTCAGCACTGCTACCACTATATCACAACCACAAGATATTGTCAAAATTTCCCGTTTTCGTTTCTTCGAATACAATAGATTGTGTTCCGTGTTATTGCACAATTCCACTATTATTTTTGTGCATTTTGTTGTTAATTATTTTTTTCCCTTAGTCCTTTCGCCTCACTTTGCCACAGCAATGTTGCACAATTAAGCCCCAACATTCTCATGCAAAATAGCAGAGTATGAATATTTATTCATACTCCACCGTTAAATCAATATATTCTGTTTTTACTACAATATACGGATATGTAGCCAGTGCTTCCACCTTTTCCTCCTTACTAGGACCCATCAAATTCGTAGAAATCACCACACTGTTCTCCGTGGTATAAAGTTCATCAACGGTAATACTATATCCCCCCGTTTTCTGTTCACCATATCCCACTGCAATGTATAAATCATCATCCGCAGCGTAAGAAAACTGAAATGGTACAATCTCCTTCTCCTGAATAATATCCAGAAGCTCTTTAGGCAGCTCCTCTTCCGGCACTACCGTATACTGCAAATCCTGCACCTTATCCTTAGCAATATCCTGAATCCGACAACCCGCCAAAAGCCCTGTCGCAAGTACAAATACCAGAACGAGACTTATCTTTTTCATGTACAGCTCCTGCTCCGTTTTTTACATCATATGCGCACTGTCCCCAAAAAATGTGTGGTTAGTTCACTTTGTGTTTAGGGGCTGCGAGGACGCTCCTAAATATAGACTTCGAACGCATGAACCAGCGTCGTTCAAATACCAAACCGCCACAGGCAAAGCGCCGCTGTACGGCACGGTCACGGTAACCGGTCCGCCGGGCGAATGGACTATGTTTCCGTCAACCAGCAGTGTAATGTCAAAAATCAGGTCCCCTGCGTTGATTTGCACCTGCTGTGCGGGCATAAGGCTCGATACGTCCACTTGCGCAATCGAGAGCGTGAGGTCCTGTCCCGCAGGCAATGAACCGATATCCAATACCACGGTCCCTGTCGGCAGCAACACTTCAACCGAGTCAAATCCCGCATCGGCAAACTGTTGCAGTGCCGACCGCGGTATTGTGACCGCCACCGCGCTTGCGCGCGAAGTGAGATCAAACGTAGCACTCTTGTCGTTTTCGCTCGCGATAATCTCCGCGATCTTCGCATCAGGCAGAATTAGCGATACGATCCCGTCCGTCTGCGTGAATGTGACCGGAACCGACCCGTCTCCGGCGGGGATGGATACGGTTTGCGGAATGCCGCCCTGAAGCGTCCATTTCGCCGTTACGGTGACCGCATGCGCCGGCATGGTAAATGTCGCCGTCGCGTTACCTGCATCGATAATCGTCACATCATCGGAAACCCAGCCGGCAAACGTATGTTGCGTGCGGGCACCCGCTTGCAGGGTCACCGTTTCGCCTTC
>JAVBLX010000039.1:0-12100 GCA_031553075.1 Acetivibrio sp. | reverse complement strand
GCGCAGGCTTGACATTGCAATGAGCCTTGTTGGGACTCCTTCGGTTATTTTTCTTGATGAGCCGACAACAGGTCTTGACCCAGAGGGGCGCCTTGAAGTTTGGAAAACCATCAGAGAGCTTGCGGGAAGCGGTATGACAATTCTGCTAACCACACAATACCTGGATGAAGCAGAGCAGCTTGCAAATAGAATAGCCATTTTGCATGATGGTGTAATTATTGCCAATGGAACAATGAATGAACTTATAAAGTTATTCCCACCAGTAGAGAAGGTATATATTGAAAAGCAACCGACATTGGAAGAAATATTCCTGTATATAATCAGTAAAGGAGGTATGCAAAAGTGAGCAGCAAAACTTTAGTATTAACCGGACGATTGATGAAACACATCCTGCGTAGTCCGGACACAATAATCACTGTTGCCATAATGCCAATCGCAATGATGCTAATGTTCGTCTATGTTTTTGGTGGGGCGGTAAAAACGAGTTTGGGTGCTGACGTAAACTATGTCAACTACCAGCTGCCAGGAATATTGCTGATAGCGATTGCAAGTGGCATAGCCTATACTGCTTATCGCTTGTTTTTGGATATGAAAAAGGGACTGTTCTCTCGTTTCAATTCCATGCCGATCGGTCGTTCCTCTCTTCTGTGGAGTCATGTACTGACCTCGCTTTTTTCCAACTTGATTACTCTCGTTGTTATTCTTATAGTCGCACTTATGATGGGATTTCGTTCAAGTGCAGGAATTTTTAATTGGCTTGCAGTTGTGGGGATTCTTGTTCTTTACACACTTGCGTTAACTTGGATTTCAGTCATTCCAGGGATTACTGCAAAAACAATGGAAGGTGCCTCTGCGTTTTCGTATCCTTTGTTATTTTTACCCTTTCTCAGTTCCGCTTTTGTTCCTACAAGTACCATGCCCTCAGTGGTCCGTGTCTTTGCCGAGAATCAACCAGTGACTTCTATTGTTAATACAATCAGAGCATTGTTATCAAGTCAGCCTGTGGACAATGATATATGGATAGCCCTTGCATGGTGTGTGGGAATTACGGTTGCAGCATATTTATTCGCAATGCGGGCATATAATCACATGGCATTAAAATAGAAATAGCATCATTGCAGATCCAAAAGAGAATATGTTATTATAAAAAGAAAATGATAATACAAGATTTGGATAAGGAGCCGGGAGCAATGAAAAAAGGCAAGATGCTTTGTGATATCGAATATATGCTACAACGGATTTTTATTGCCAATGAAATTCCTGTTCAGGTATATGATTTGGAAGATAAGCTATTGATTCAGCTGGGAATAAAGAAGGATGGACAAAATCCTTTTTCAGAGGATTCGCTTTTATTGCAAAAAATCCGCACAATAGGCAGTGCCGCTTCCTATCCAGTCATAGAGATAGAAGACAGTATTTTTGCATATGGTGCATTCACGGACACGGATTATTGTTATATTTACGGTCCGGTAGCACTTGAGAATCCTTCTCTTTCCAAACTTCATGATTATCGGAAACGGCATGGGATTAGGGATAGAGAATATAAGGTGATTAAAAAAAGCCTGATTAATTTGGCAAATGCATTATCCATGACTATTTTTATTGTGAAAGATTTAAAAATTGAAGAAAAAACAATTCTTCGTAAAAACGAAAAAGGAGTTGAAGAGGCAATTGTAGGTGATAAAGAGATAAATCAATACCAATTTGAGAAAGCGGAGCAAGATGCACAGCACTTTAGTTATCAATATGAGCAACGTTATTTGGATGCCGTGGAAAATGGAAATATCGACTTTTTTAAGGATACGCTGGTAGACGAACCCAGTGCCTTACAAAAAGTTGGATTACTTGCAAGAAGTAGCGAAAAACAATTGGAATATATGATTGTTTCGTCAACGGTACTTGTTACTCGAGCTGCCATACGGGGAGGGCTCCCACCTTCAAGTGCATACGCATTAAGTGAATTATATTTGCAGAAATTAGAAAAATGTCAAAACTTACAAGAGATTTTAAGTCTGCACCAGACCATGCGACTGGATTTTGTGAATAAGGTCCGGGAACAAAAGGAAAAGAAGAGGAATGAGGACTATATTGAAGCATGTAAGGACTACCTGTCGCAGCGAGTACATTATCCCGTAAGAATAAAAGAACTGGCAGATGCACTGGGGATGAATCATAGCTATTTATCTAAAAAATTTAAGGAAAAAGAAGGTATGACCATTATCCAGTACAGTATTAATGCCAAGCTGAAGGCGGCTGCAAATATGCTAAAGTATTCCGAAGCAAGTATAGCACAGGTTACCGATTATTTTTGCTTCTCTTCGCAAAGTAAATTCAGCGGTCATTTTAAAAAGAAATACGGAGTTACACCGATGATGTATCGGAAGGAAAATAAAGTAATTGAATTTTTAACAACAAAGGATTCATAAAAAGAATAGTAAGGATTTAAGAAAATCTCAATTATCAAGGAATGGTAATTGGGATTATTTTTTTGCAACAAAATAGTTTAAAAAAACAAAAAAACGGATATACGAAAAAAGTGATTTCGATTTATATTAGTAAAAAGAAGTAAAAAGAAAGAAAAAAGAGAAAAATAAAGTCAGGAAAACAGAAAAACAAGAAAACAGAAAAAAGAAGTAAAAGGGAAGTACAAAAAAGTAATAAAAAACAATAAACAGTGAATTTAACCGGCATAGAAGGAGGGTAATTTACTATGAAACCAATCGACCTAAAGGTAGAATACCTAAAGCAACCGCTGGGATTAGGCATACATAATCCCCGGTTTTATTGGAATTGCAGCGCTGGCATAGAACAATCAGCATATCAGATTATCGTAAAGCGAAATGGTGATTCCATCTGGAATAGCGGAAAAGTGGAGTCATCCGCAATGTCTCACATCCGATATGAAGGAAAAGAATTAACCAGCCGTGACCAGCTAAGCTGGCAGGTACGCTTATGGGATGAAAGCAACAAGGCTGGAGAATGGGAAGAAAGTACTTTTGAAATGGGGCTGTTGGAAAAAGAAGATTGGTCAGCCAAATGGATAACCGGAAATTATAAGCCAAGAAAAAATACCCGCTGGCCAGTTGATTATTTCAAAAAAAACTTTTCCATCCGTTCGAATGTAAGTCATGCCAGATTATACATAACAGCCTGTGGAATATATAAAGCAGAAATCAATCATCAAAGAGTTGGGCGATTCTGTCTGGCACCAGGCTGTACCGATTATCGGTTTCGGCTCCAATATCAGACCTACGATGTGACGGATTTATTAGCAGGTGAAAACACATTGGAAATTCAACTGGCCGATGGATGGTATCGGGGTTCCGTGGGATGCTTTGGCTTAACCAATGTATTTGGCAGGCAAACAAAGCTCTTATGTCAGTTGGAAATAGTATACGAAGATGGCAGTACGGAGATCTTCGGCAGTGATGCCTCCTTTCAGTGGAGTAATGACGGTCCCATTCAGTTTGCGGATTTAAAGGATGGCGAACTCTATGATGCATCAAAATCCCCTTCCTATTCTGGAACAGCAACAGAAAGTCTGGTGCTGATTCATCCCACTGCTTCCAATAATGTGGAGCCGGTAGAACAGGAAGTTTTTACTGGAAAATTAATTCAGACACCCGAAAGGAAATGTGTAATTGACTTTGGCCAGAACCTTGCCGGATTTCTTGCTTTTAAAATAAAGGGAAAAAAAGGGCAGAAAGTAAAATTATATTGCGGTGAGATTCTAGACGAAAATGGAGAATTTACGCAGAAAAATATCCAGGCAAAGAAGCCGGTCAATGAGTTTGGAAAGATGACAGAACTACTGCTCATTACCGGGAAAGAAGATAAGATTTCTAAAGAACTGCAGCCGACACCCAAACAGGAAATTGAGTTTATCTGCAGTGGTGGCGAAGATGAGTATAAAATGGAATTTTCCATATTTGGTTTTCGCTATGTTTTGATTGAAACCGAAGCAAACTTCTCTGCCGCAGATTTTAAAGCAATTGCCGTGTATTCAGATATGGAAAGAAGTGGTCACTTCTCCTGTTCCAACGAGCTGGTAAATCGGTTCTACGAAAATACCGTATGGAGTATGAAGAGTAACTTTCTGGATGTTCCAACAGATTGTCCTACCAGAGAACGAATGGGATGGACAGGTGATGGACAGGTGTTTTTCCAAACTGCCGCCTATTTCATGAATGTGGCTTCCTTTTTTCGAAAATGGCTGCTGGATATGAAGGATGGTCAGTTTAAAAACGGAAAATCCAGTGCTGTAATCCCATATCAGGGAGCAAGCATGCTATATGATAATACTGGAGGTTCTGTTGGATGGGCCGATGCCGTTGTTTTAATACCATACCGTTACTGGAAATGCTATGGAGATGTGGATATTTTATATGAATTTTACGACATGATGAGAAAGTATGCCATGTTCATGATAAAAAATACAGGACATAAAAATAAGACCACTGGAAGTAAGAACCCATATAACAAATATGTCTATGAAAAAGGAATGCATCTGGGTGAGTGGCTGGAGCCCGAGGAATTTAAGGATAAAGAGATGGGTACAAAGATTCTCCATACCGAAGAGTGTACCGCCTATCTTCACTACACCATGAAGCACATGGAGGAGATTGCCGCCACTGTAGGTAAAAAGGAGGATGCAGAATTATTTCATGAATACGCAGAAGGTGCAAAAAAAGCATATGAGTATTTGTTTTTAGGTACGGGAAGCATTGATACAGAACGCCAGGCAAAGCTGGTACGTCCCCTGGCATTGGGAGTGGCGGAAGGTACAGTCAAAGAAAACCTGGAAATAAGATTGGTGAAAGCAGTTGAAAATAGAAGATACTGTATTGGAACCGGCTTTTTATCCACACCATTCATACTACCAGTATTGACAGCAGCCGGCCATGTGGAAACGGCCTATAAAATGCTGGAGAATGAACAGGCTCCTGGCTGGCTGGCAGAAGTAAAAGCAGGTGCGACAACCGTCTGGGAGGATTGGGAAGGAAGAGTAAGTCACAACCATTATTCGCCAGGAGCTGTATGTGAGTGGATGTTTCATACTGTGGCAGGAGTGCAAATTAGGAAGGAACGACAGTTCCGGATTGCACCTGTCCCGGGAGGAACGTTGACCTATGCCAAAGCCGAATACCAAAGCATTTATGGAATGGTGAAAAGTAGCTGGGAAATGGAGGAGGATGAATATGTGTTTTCCATATCCATACCGGTCAATACCAGGGCAGAAATCTTGTTGCCAAATGGAGAAGCATATGAAGTAGGATGCGGTGCTTACAGCTACCGGGTTAAAAAATAGGAGGCGCAAAAAACAGCGCAGAAATGAGGAAAAGATGATGAACCAAAGGGTAAAAGAAATCGTAGCAAAGATGACACTGGAAGAAAAAGCAGCCCTTACCACTGGGCAGGATAACTGGTTTACAAAACCTCTTGAGCGGCTTGGAATCGTACCGATCCGCACCAGCGATGGACCTCATGGACTACGGACCCAGGAGGGGGAAGTAAGTAGTCTCAATGAAAATACTAGTATGAAGGCTGTGTGCTTTCCGGCAGGCTGTGCAAGTGCTGCAAGCTTTGACAGGAAATTACTGAAGGAAATGGGAGAGGCCTTGGGTAAAGAGGCACAGTCCCTGGGGGTTCACGTTCTTCTTGGACCTGGTATCAACATCAAAAGAAGTCCTTTATGTGGTCGAAATTTTGAATATTTTTCCGAAGATCCAATGGTTGCAGGCGAACTTGGTGCAGCATATGTGGCAGGAGTCCAAAAGGAAGGTGTCGGCACCAGTTTAAAACATTTTTTTGCTAACAGCCAGGAGTATCGCCGCATGGATGCCAGCTCAAATATGGATGAACGCACAATGCGGGAAATTTACCTTACAGCTTTTGAAACCGTGGTAAAGCAGTCACAGCCATGGACCATAATGGCCGCTTATAATAAGATTGATGGCGTATATGCTACCGCAAATAAAAAATATCTGACTAAACTGTTGCGTGAGGAATGGGGATATGAAGGCTGCGTAATCAGTGACTGGGGAGCTGTCCATGACCGATCAGCTGTCGTAGATGCCGGCTGTGCATTGACAATGCCTTCCGCAACCAAAACCGATGGAGAAATCGTGGAAGCGGTGAAAAGCGGTATGCTTAGAGACGAAGCATTGAATCTTGCCTGTGAGCAGATTTTGATCCTAATGGAAAAGGCAGTAGCAGCTCATAAAGAGGGCGTTACCTTTGATTATGAAGGTGACCATAAATTAGCCGAAAGGGTTGCCGAAGAATCCGCTGTTCTTTTGAAAAATGAAGAGGAAATTCTGCCTTTGAATAAAGATAAAAAAGTAGTATTTATTGGAAACTTTGCTCGTGCCCCAAGATACCAGGGTGGCGGTTCCAGTCATATCAACAGCAGTAAAGTTGTGAGTGCATTAGAAGCCGTCAAGGAGGCTGGCTATGACGTGGCGTTTGCCCAGGGTTATCCAGAGGAAGGCACCCAGACCAATGTCGATTTATTAAAAGAAGCTTTGGTAGCAGCAAAAAAAGCAGATGTGGCAGTCATCTTTGCCGGATTACCAGATACGATGGAGTCCGAGGGTGTTGATCGTCGCCATATGAAAATGCCTGTTAGCCACAATGAATTAATTGCCGCAGTCTGTGAAGCCAACCCCAATACCGTTGTTGTACTGCACAATGGTTCACCTGTGGAGCTTCCGTGGCTTCAACAGCCCAAAGCAATATTAGAAATGTACCTTGGCGGGCAGGCAATTGGCTCGGCAACGGTAAAGCTTTTATATGGCGAGATAAACCCTTCTGGTCATTTACCAGAAACCTTCCCGTTGCGCCTTGAAGATAACCCTTCTTATTTGTCCTATTTTGGAGAAGGAGATCAGGTGGATTATATGGAGCGGTTTTTTGTGGGGTATCGTTACTATACCTCCAAAAACATTCCAGTGGCATTTCCGTTTGGTTCGGGCTTGTCTTATACATCATTTGAATACAGCAATCTGTTGCTAGACAAAACAAAAATGGAGGATACCGAAACACTTAAAGTCAGTGTTACGGTAAAAAATACTGGTAATAGAGCAGGAAAAGCCCTGGTTCAATTATATGTAGCACCACCAAGGGAGGAAGTTATCCGTCCAGTCCGAGAATTAAAAGCCTTTGAGAAGGTACAACTGGCACCAGGAGAAAGTAAGGAAATAACCGTAACACTGGGAAAAAGAGCTTTTGCCCATTGGAGCACGGATATGTCTGACTGGCGCATTGAGCCAGGTACATATGGCATTCAGATCTGTGAAAATGCAGCAACTGTTTTACTTGAGCAGAAGATGAAGCTTCATTCAGCCCTGCCTTACCGGAAAGTTGTTTATTCCCTGGAAATGAGCATGGGCGATTTTGCTAAAACCACGGAAGGGCGAAAGGCGCTGGATTCTTACATTGGATACCTGATACGTGGTATGGCGGCAATCGGTTATTTGCCAGAAAAGGCAATGCAGGGTATTGAGGCGATTAGCGGTGGTAATATAACCCTGAACACGATTGAAATAATGGCCGAACGGATGGGTGCTACTGAAACTGGAGCAAGCGGAGTTTCCACTCTTTTTGCTCAACAGGTAAGTATGCTGGCCAATTTCCTGCCTCCGGAAAAAGTAACGGAGCTTCAGGAAGTGATTCATAAACTAAATGAGGCATCAAATATGGACTGACAATAACATAGAGCAGGTATGAGCTGATTTTGAAAGGCAGGAAATGAAATGGAAAAAATTAACTTTAATAAAGGTTGGCAATATCACAAACGGGGTGAGGAACAGGTAAAAGCAATAGATTTACCTCATGATGCCATGATCTGTGAGAAACGCGACCCAAACAGTCTATCTGGTAGTGCCGGAGCATTTTTCCCAGGTGGAGTTTATATATATGAGAAAAAATTCACTGCCCCGGATACCTGGCGGGAGCAATGTGTGACCCTCCAGTTTGAAGGGGTATATAAGAACAGCAAGGTATATTTAAACGATGAGGAAATCGGTGGCTGTGCTTATGGCTATTCTCAGTTTTTTGTCAAGGCCGATGGACACCTTCGCTTTGGTGCGGAAAATACACTAAAGGTAATTGCCGACAATCAGGATATGCCCAACAGTAGATGGTATTCCGGAACGGGAATTTATCGCCCGGTATGGCTCTTGTTGTCAAACCGTCATCACATTGATATTCAAGGTGTAAAAATAACTACCATATCTTATCGCCCGGCAAAAGTCAGGGTGGATGTTACCAGTGTTGGAGGTGCTATTACTTCGGTGCAAAAGGATCACCGGAGTAATGGCATCCAGATTGAGATATTCGATCAAGAAAAAGTAATTGCAGCCGGAGAAGGATGTTCGGTTGAGTTTGAGGTTCCAAATGCCAAACTTTGGAGCGAGGAATCTCCCTACCAGTACCAGTGCCAGGTGAAATTAATGGAAAATGGCATTGTCACGGATACGGTTACCGAACATTTTGGAATCCGCTTGGTAGAATGGAGTGCAAAAGGACTGTTTATTAATGGACAGGAAACCCTTCTCCGCGGCGGTTGTATCCACCATGATAATGGAATTCTGGGAGCCGGTTGTTATGTCAAAAGTGAAGAACGTCGGGTTCGCAAGCTGAAGGAGGCTGGCTATAATGCTCTGCGGATTTCCCACAATCCCGCCAGCACTGCGCTGCTGGAGGCCTGTGATCGGCTGGGAATGTATGTCATTGATGAAACCTGGGATATGTGGTACCGTCACAAAAATAAATATGATTATGCCACTGACTTTCCAAATCACTATCAATTTGACATCGAATCATTAGCGGCACGGGATTACAATCATCCTTCGGTGATTATGTATTCCATTGGCAATGAAGTGAGTGAGCCGGCATTTGAAAAAGGCCTTGAGCTGACCAAAGAAATGGTTTCCTTATTTCATTCCCTTGACCCAGGGCGCCCGGTAACGGCTGGAATGAACCTGATGATTATCAGCAGCACGGCCAAGGGTGGCGGGGTATACAAAGAAGAAGGCGGAATGCAGGAGGATGGCAAGCAGAAAAAGATGGAGGGAATGAGCAGCACAATGTTCAATATGGTGACCTCCATGGTTGGCACCGGAATGAATAAAGCGGCAAATTCCAAAAAAGCGGATGCTGTCACAACACCGTGCCTGGATTCTCTTGATATTGCTGGCTATAATTATGCTTCCGGTCGCTATACTCTGGAGGGAAAAGCACATCCGAATCGATTGATTTATGGCTCCGAGACCTTTCCACAGGACATTGTAAAGAACTGGACAATGGTAAAAAAATATCCCTATATTGCCGGCGATTTTATGTGGACCGCATGGGATTATCTGGGAGAAAATGGACTGGGAGCATGGGCATATACCACCGATGGAAAGGGATTTAACAAGCCATATCCCTGGCTCCTGGCAGATGCTGGAACCCTGGATATTTTAGGAAATCCCAACGGAGAAATGTTTTTAGCTCAGGCTGCCTGGGGTCAGTTGAAAAATCCGGTGATTGCCGTACAGCCAGTCAATCATCCCGGTGTAAAACCGGCAAAAATGGTGTGGCGGGGAACAAATGCACTGCCTAGCTGGTCATGGCGGCATTGTGAAGGGAATAAGGCAATCGTCGAAGTGTATTCTGATTCACATGCAATTGAACTTATACTGAATGGTAAAAAAATCGGAAAAAAGAAAATTAAGAGCTGTGTTGCAAAGTTTTCCGTTGGGTATCAGCAAGGCGTTCTGGAAGCAGTAGCATTTGATGGATCCGGCAACGAAACTGGTCGCAGTAAGCTATGCTCTGCGGAAGGTAAACTAAAAATACAGGTTGCTCCAGAAGAGGATACCATAGCCTTGGATGACATTGCTTATATAAAAGTGGACATCGTGGGTATAAATGGTGTCGTTGAGAGCAATGAAGATACTTCATTATCGGTATCGATAGAAGGCGGTGAGCTGCTGGCTTTTGGAAGTGCCAATCCCCGGACGGAAGAAGAATATACGGAGGGAAGATTTACAACCTATTACGGCAGAGCCCAGGCTGTTGTCAGGGGAAATATCCCAGGCATCATGACGGTGCGGGTATCCGGCAAAGGATTAACCGATGCAGTGACTCAGATAACCGTGGCGGAACCGCATTAAATTTCCATTAGTATGACAGCAGAAATTCAATCATTATAACAAATTACAGCTTGTTGGAATAAATTACCTTTACTGTAGTTGCGAAGAAATATATACATAAACGGATTAATATGAAGGAGAATAAGGATGAATAATAAAAAAAGCGGAGTAATAGCAAGGATATTTGGCTTAAGTTTTCTTGATTCAAAGGTGACCTCAGCGAACACACAAAAAAATGAGATGTGGCTTGGATATTTTTTTGGACCATGTTTTTTATATATGGCATACTATGCCATTGCAGGTACCTATTTAACCCAATTCTATACAGATGTACTTGGTATTTCAGGAATGTTTTTGACCTTAATGCCTCTGTTTTCCAAATTGTTTGATGCTGTCACCAATGTCATTATGGGGCGGATTATTGATAAAACCCGAACGAAACAGGGAAAAGCAAGACCATGGATTTTAATATCCGGGATTATGATCTCTGTCACCGGAGCTATGCTTTATGCTGTTCCAAGGACTTCCTATCAGGTACAGATGATCTGGATCGTAATCAGCTATAACCTTTTCTTTGCCTTGGCATTTACCATTTACAACATGAGCCATATTCTGATGGTGCCACTGTCAACCAGAAATACCAAGCAGCGTGATTCCCTGGCAATGCTCACCAGTACCGGTACAACCATGCTTCCAGGACTTTTAATTACCATTATCATGCCCATTATGGTGCGTTCTTTTGGGGTAGGTGCAGATTCACAAGGAACCTGGATTACAATGATGAGTGTGATATCCATACTGGCAATTCCTGCAACCTTGATTGAATACTATTTTACAAAAGAGCGCTTAACCGAAGATAATATTGGTGCAGACGGAGAGGATAGAGCCCGAATCGTTCCTTTTATAAAACAAATAAGAGCGTGTTTTTCGGATAAATACTGGCTTATCATCATGGCATTTTGGGCTATCTTTCAGGTATTCAACTTCCTTTCAACCAACAGTATGCTGTATTATTGTAACTGGGTGCTGGGCAAATCGGTTGATAGCGGTACCGGACTTCAAATTATGGTAAATGCTATCGGGCAGGCGCCATTAGGACTTGGTATCTTTGTTCTGTGGCCACTGGTACGGAAGTTTGGTAAAAGATGGGTTATGCAGATTGGTTTTGTAATTGGAGCAATCGGAAGCTTATTAGTATTATTAAACCCAGGAAACTTTGGACTTGTATTAGGTGGCTTGGTAATCAAATCATTTGGAGCCCTTCCTACTTATGTAATTGCTGCACAGCTTGCGGAAGCGCTGGACCATATTGAATGGAAAAATGGATTCCGGGCGGATGGATTTTCTGCATCAGTAAACAGTATTTTAATTACCGTCGCAGCCGGAATCGGACAGTCTGTTATCCTGGGAGGAATTAATTCCTTTGGTTACATTTCACCTGCGTCCACAGCAGAGGTAATCAGTCAGCCATCAGCAATGCAGAACTTCTTTGCATGGTGCTTTGTTGGTATTCCAATGATTGGCTATCTGCTTGGCTCCTTATTGATGACTTTTTATGATATCGAAGAGAAGATGCCTCAAATTTCCGCTGATATCGTAGCACATCACAAAGCAGAAGCGGAAGCAAGGGGAGAAACCTACCTTTCTCCAGAAGAAAAGGCAGCAATCGAACAGGAAAAGATGGATAAGATTGCGGAAGAAAAACGCATAGAAGAGCTAAAAGCCAAATGTTCGAAAAAAGGTCTTGATTTTGAGGAAGAGGAACGGAAATATCAGGAGAGGCTTGTAATACAAAAAGCAAAGGAAGAAGAAAAGGCGGCTAAAAAGAAAAAATAAGAATGTGTTTGCTGCAAGGTATCTTGGAAAGGAGTCGATTCTGTGAAACAGGCATTTAACCCATATCTGCCTTCTTGGGAATATGTTCCCGATGGGGAGCCACATGTTTTTGGTGATAGAGTATA
>JAVBLX010000083.1:0-14018 GCA_031553075.1 Acetivibrio sp. | reverse complement strand
CACTGCTTCTCCCGGAAACTCCTCCAGTTTTAGGTAACGAAAACCGAAAAAGGTAAGTCGGGGATGCCAGGTCTGTTTTCCTTCCCGGCAAATGTAAGTTAATTCCGCCTTGGCACTGCGATAATTGGCATTATAAAAATTCCCTTGGGAATCCAGGACTTCACCATGGGATATCCGCACCTGCTCACCTGCTTTAGCAGCTACGGTAAATTCCACATATCCAGTCATTTCCTGTCCAAAGTCCACCACAGTTTCTCCCGCTGGAGTGATGAAAACTGACTTTGCACCAATCCGCTCCTGCTCCTTGATGATTTCACCTTCCTGGGAAATCAAAATATCCGTTGACCAGTCAAAGATTTCTGCTGCTGCCCATTTGATTGCATTAAACTGAGCATCGAACACTTCTCCATCATAGATTTCACTGAACCGTACCGCACTTTCACTCCATTCCCAACCAACATCAGTCGGAATCACTTCTTTTGAACCATCTTCAAAGAAGATATGAAGCTCACCCAATATTCCCATTGGCTGCTCGTGTCGTCTTTTTTTATCCTCTGATTCCATCCATCCTGGCATTGGTGAACGGAACCAACCGCTGCCTAAGAGAACTCGCAATTCATTTTCGGTTTCCAGTAAATCCGTAATGTCATATACCTGGTATTGCAGCCGCTTTTGATAGGCAGTCCAGCCAGGTGCCAGAACATAATCACTGACCCGCTTTCCATTTATCTCTGCTTCATAAACACCTAAGGCCGTTAATAATAACTCTGCTTTGACTACTTTTTTATCCGTCTTCCACTTCCTTCGAAAAACCGGGCAGACATCTTGCAGACTTCCATTTGCTTTTATCCATTTACCATTAAATTCCACTTTTTGCATCCTCCACTTCTTCACATTGTTACGAATCTATTATTGTCCCATTTTCTACTGTTTCACTGCCAAAACCGCAATTCCTTCTTTTCCAGGAAGAGAAAATTCTGGTTTTACTTCAAATTCGGCAAAGCCTGGATAAGAATAGCCATTCCTTCCTTTGCCGACAAATCAATTTTCACCTTACCACTGATTCCTTCCGCTACTAAGATACGGGTCATTTCCCACACATCAATCACCTCAGCTTGGTATGCACTACCTGGCAATAAATCTACGCTGGCATACACAGGGCAGCTACGACCAAAATACTCTAAATGATATCCTTCTCCTTGCAATATCATCGGCTTACCGGAAATCATGTCGTATTTTCGATCCGGTGATGCATGTTCAAACAGTGCTTTAAAATGTGTTTCCTGCGGATTTACTTCGTGATTCTCTTTACCCTGATTCGGGTCTTCGCCTGTTGCATGAAATAGCACATTTCCTTCTGGCAGGCTATCGAGCAGATCTTTTAAAAAAGCAATCCGCGGTTCACTCTGCCCGTTTAGCTTACCTCCTTTGGCCCACCAAAGCACCTCATCTTCACGATGAAAGGTTTCCCCATGAGTACAATATCCACCACGGCAAACCGATATCCAAAAACGGTTGACCATTTCAAATGCCGAAATATTTCCCCACGGATATTCAATATCACCTTCATATCCACACTCATCAATGATGATTGGCATATTATATTCTTTTTCCCAGAGTGGAATATTATGGATGCCATTTGTTTGTACGGAACAATGGGTCATCCAATCCTTTTTGGGATACATGCACAGAATCTGGTGGATGGATATAAGATGATGATATGGGTCTTTTTCCATTAGCATTTCCCCGTATTCATTCCAATCTTCCATACTTTTTCTGTAAACCATCTCATATTCATTGGCCAAGCTCCACCAAACATTCCGATAAGCAGCTAATCTGGCAATACAATATTCTAAGTAGGCCAGTGACTGCTGCTGGCTAAGGTTGGCAAAGCCCCAACGGTCATACGGATGAAATAAAATAATATCTGCCTCTATGCCAAGCTCACACAAAGCCTGCATCCGTCGATCCAGATTGTCCCAAAAAGCGAAATTGGGTTGCGTAATATCCCATTCCTCTTCTCCTTTGGCAGCAAACGGAAAACGCTCCGGTTCGTTATTGTTATATGGCATGGACTTGGGAAAGATACACATACGAATCTTGTTAAAGCAGGACGCTTGCAGCGTTTTCAAGGTCTGTTCCTGCAATTCTTCGGTCTGGTTAATCCACGCATAACATGTTGTCCCAAAGGGCATATATCTGGAACCATCTGCATACTGAAAATGAGTATCTTTTACCTCAACCGGCCCATGATTATCTCCGGCACAGGGTATACATTCAAATTCTCCTGCTAATTTCTGATTCTCAAGCTCAATGCAATAGCTCCATATGCCGGTTTCCGCTGGCATAAAACGAAGGGTGTACTCTGCTTCATTGCTCCTATATGCGGACACCACTTTTTTTGTAGCCCCTTTTGAAAATACGCCGCAGGATTTTACGGTTCCGACGTTGTATACACCTGCTACCTTTACTTCAAATAAATCATATTGCTGTATTCTTTCCATCTCTGTTCCTCCTCTGTTCCTCCTGATTATCCAAATTAAATCCTTTTTTATCATAAACGATATCTATACTACTTTCACATCTGCATAAAATCCACGATTCCTGCCTTCAATCCATGCATCTTCTATGATTTCAAAGGAATCTGCCAACTGGATATCTTCGGAAGAACTACCCACCTGAATCTCAATCTCGCCCTTTTCTACTTTCCATTTCATCTCCCGGTCAAGAAAAGCGGTCTGACTGGCTTTCATGGTAAATACCAGCTTTTTCCTTTCCCCAGCTTCTAGCCATACTCGCTTAAATCCAGCCAATTCCTTTACTGGTCTGGTCATACTGGCATAGCAGTCATGAATATAGAGCTGAACTACTTCGCTTCCAGCCATTGTTCCAGTATTTTCAATGGTCACTTCTATTCCAATCGCTTCTTCTGGTTTTACCTGCTTTTTTGAAAGCTTCAAATTTGAGTACCCAAACGTTGTATAGGAAAGCCCATGTCCAAAGAAATATCTTGGTGTATGAGACATATCTACATAGTTCTTAAACCCGATACTCTCCCCCTGATGATAAGCAGAGCCATTGGGATGGTTATAATAAATCGGAATCTGTCCAGCCGTTCGGGCAACCGACACAGGCAATTTCCCACCCGGATTGTACTCTCCAGTCAACACCTTGACAATAGCTTCGGCTCCCTTTTCCGCCGGATTCCAAGCCTCCAGAATGGCATCCAGATATTCATCCGCAATATCGCTGGAAATCGGACGTCCATCAAAATGAACCCCAACCATCGGCTTACCCAGCTCTGCTGCCCTGCGGATGAAAGTATCCTGGCAAACAGGAAGATTAATATCAGTACCATCCACGCCTTCACCCATGGATGCAACGGAACAAGAACCATGCTTACCACCCAGTGTCATAATAACCAGATCGGCATCCTTCACAATTTCAAGCGCCTCATCAATATGCGATAAATCATCCCCGGCAATTGGATACCCATATGCATAAAGAATTTCTGCTTCTGTCATCTCTTCCTTAAGCCCTTCCAGAAGGCTCCGGCACTCTGGCTTCTGCCATTTTAAGATAGCATCAAACGCTTCCGTTTCATCCGTTTGAATCTGCGTTCCTGGTATGGTTATCATTTTTTTGGCATGTTCCCCAGAAACATCTCCAGACTCCATCCCAGCAATGGAATTTGCTACGGCGTAAACAGCCTCTACCATACTCAAATGGGTATAACCCCCAAAAAAGCTTCGCGGATTCTTGGCATGGCAGCCTACTACTGCAATTTTCTTTACATCCTTGCGAATTGGCAATGCTCCGTTGTTCTTTAACAAAATCAGAGATTCCAGCGCCGATTGCAAGGTTACATCCTCATCCTCTTGCTGTGACAGATACTGCTTTACCTCATCCACTTCCAGTGAAAATGGATGTTCAAAAATTCCCATTCGGAATTTTGCGGTCAAGACACGCAGCACAGCCTGATTGAGAATCTCAACATCTGCTTTTCCAGTACGGAACCACTCCTTCAACTCCTCATTAAAACCTACGCAGTTCTGCATTTCCACATCCATTCCTGCTTCCATGCTCAGTAAGCCTGCTTCGGTCACACTTTCGCCCACCTTTTGAACATGGTACACATTGCTGACTGCGGTATAATCCGATACACAGATACCATCAAATCCCATCTCTTCCCGAAGCAGACCGGTCAGCATCTTTTTTGAAGCGGAAAGTGGTTCACCATTGATGGAGCAATAGCATGGCATAATCCCACGTAAATTTGACTCCTTAATTGCTGCTTGAAATGGCTTGCCATATACTTCATCCAGCAATCGATCTGGTACATCACAGTTTGCACCATGAATTCCACCTTGTGAGTTGTGAAAGCCCAGGAAATGTTTGGCTACAGATTCGGCTTTGCGACCTACGGTTTCTTTCTCTTGAATCCCTTTTGTATACGCCGCCCCCATGGCTGCTGCCAGAGTTGGGTCTTCACCATAGGTTTCACCCTGACGTCCCATTCGAGAATCTCTTGAAATATCCAACACCGGTGCCAACACCTGAGTAAAACCAAAAGCCTTTTCCTGACGACTGACAATCTCGCCAACCTTTTCTTCCAGCTCCGGGTTCCATGAACTACCTCGGGCAATTCCGGATGAAAAGCTGGTTGTTCCTTGAATGAACGGGCCACACAATCCCTCCATATGAAAAACAGCTGGAATATGATGCTCACTATTTTCCATTACCATGGTTTGAATCTTCTTCTGCCAAGCTACAACGTCCTCAACCTTTTGAATTTCTCTCACATCCAGGGTACTAACCTGACCAATTCCGTATTTTGCATCTTCTGTTAAGGTATCCCAATTATCTCCCAAAGGAAACATACAATTTACCTGTCCCATTTTTTCATCCAGACTCATTCTGGACAATAAATCTTTTGCTCGCTCTTCTGGCGATAAGTTTGTATCTTTATATACTTCCATAAAAACTCCTTTTCGCTTTTGTTATGATCTGCAATCATTTTTTTTAATATGTATTTTATGACTTTATGCCAAATAGCTTTTGTTACCGTGCATTGTGCATGTTAGATTTTAGCACAGCTATATACTTTACCACTGTATAGCAATAGCCTTACAGCTATCACAGACTGCAAGGCTACTCCTTACTAAGTATGGTTTGCATAAGGAAATAAAGTCGTACCCATTATCAAATACAACTTTATTATGCCATGTTCACTATATAAAAAATCTAACAAATCCGACGTAAATTCCCATAAATCCGACTACATCAGCCTTTCACACCACCAATTACAATTCCTTTGACAAAATATTTCTGTAAAAAGGGATATACAATTAAAATTGGCAGAACAGCAATAACTGCAATCCCCATCCTTATACCAACCTGGGGGATTCTCATACTTGAAGCCGCTGATCCCAGCATACTGGCATTTCTCGTGAGAAATTCGATGTTGTTAATCATATTGTTTAAGATCATCTGGGTCGTATACAATTTCTGATCCGTAACATAATAAAGCCCATTCATCCAGTCATTCCAATACCCTAATCCAACCATCAGCACCAATGTAACAATCATTGGTTTAGAAAGTGGTATGACAATACTTGCCAGTATTTTACCCTCGCTGGCACCATCAAGCTTTGCCGCCTCAAGGAGAGAATCCGGTATACTGGATGAAAAAAAGGAGCGCATCATAATGACATAGAATGCATTCATCATCAATGAAGGCACAATTAAAGCAAAAATCGTATTTTTAATATGAAAGGTATTTGCATACATCATGTAGGTTGGTACCAGTCCACCGTTGAACAGCATTGTAAAAAACAAGAAGAAGGACAAGAAATTACGATATGGCAAATCCCTTCTTGATAATGGATATGCAAACAGGATTGTTAATACCAAATTACAAGTAGTTCCGATTACGGTGATTGCTATCGTCATCCCATACCCCTTAAGAATCGTACTTGCGCTCCTGATTATATAGCGATAAGTCTCCAAACTGAGCGCTTCTGGGAAAAAGCTATATCCATTTCTTGTCAATACCGATTCTTCCGTAAAGGAGGCTATGACCATCAACAAAAACGGAAGGACACAGCTCAGTACCAGAATTGTCATGAACAGGTGCATGAGTGTTTGTTGTAATTTATCATGTTGAACCATTTTTTTCGCTCCTTCCTAAAACAGTGCATTTTCCTTGTCGATTTTGGATACAACAAGGTTTGCCGTCAATACGAGAATAAATCCACAAATGGATTGGAAGAAGCCCGCTGCTGCCGATCTTCCCACATCATTTAACAGAATCAATCCTTTATAAACATATACATCAATGGTCGTTGTTACATCATAAAGCATTCCTGAATTCATTGGCACCTGGTAGAACAGTCCGAAATCCGAATAAAAAATTCTGCCCACTGCCAGGAGTGTCAATGTAATAATGGTTGGTCGAAGACCTGGCAATGTGACATTCCAGATTCGCTGCCAGCGATTTGCGCCATCCACTACTGCTGCCTCATATAAGGCAGTATCAATACCGATTACCGTGGCATAATAAATAATACTATTATAGCCAAAGCTCTTCCATAAATTAACAAAAACCAAAATAAATGGCCAATACTGCGGTGTCATATACCAATTAATTTTTTTATGTAATATGGAATTATTGATAAAACCATTATCCGTGCTTAAAAAAGCAAATGCTATATAACTCACGACCACCATCGAAACCAAAAATGGAATCAATATTAGTATCTGATATATCTTTTTCGGCAAATTAGCCCTAATCTCATTCAGTATAATTGCAACTGCAATTGCAAATATGGTTCCCAGGATGATAAATACAAAATTATATCCTAACGTATTTCGTATAATTAAAACAGCATCTTTTGTACTGAAGAGAAACTTAAAATTATTCAGCCCGTTCCATGAGCTTCCTGAAATACCCTTTGAGTAATCGTATTTTTTAAATGCCAGCTGTAATCCCCCGATCGGCAGGTAGTTATTAATTAGCAGATAAAGCATACCTGGAATCATCATCAGATACAGCTCCCGATAATTCCACAGGTTCTTTATAAAACCCTTTTTCATTTTTGATTTGTTTCTATTATTTTCACCTTTGCTCATATTTCACCTCTGCTAAGACAGAAAACAGGCAGTTGGCATCTATGTCGCAAGTACGCCAACTGCCTGTTCCAACGATATGTTATTGGGAAACAATTATCTCATTACTGCTGTGCAAGGTATGCATCCAACTCTTCCTGCATCTTGGCAATCACTTCATAAAAACCAATCGCTTTCAGCTCAGCTTGAATGGTTGGAAGAACATCCTCCAGAGCCACACTACCAGTTTTAATGGAATGGAGATATTTCTCTTCCAAATTCTTATAGGCGGTGATGAAATCCCCATATTCGGTTGTGTCAAAATAGAAACCAAACGTTTTAGAAACCTTCATTTCTTTATTCCATTCATCCACTGCGGTTTTATAGTCATCTACTACTGCGGTTGCTTTCAATGGATTTAAAAGATAATTAGGATAGGTTGCTGTTGCTGCAAATCCACCATAAGGTTCATTTTCTGCGGTCATACCGTCTGGGTAATCGGCACGTCCAGCTTCATTGATTACATAATGTTTTCCTTCGATACCATAAGAAAGCAGGGTATGAAGCTTGGAATCGGTATAAAGGGCGGTTAATAGAGTAAAAGCTTCATCTGGATGAGCGCTGTTTGAGCTGATTCCATACTGCAGATTTCCGATATCCGTCGGAACTGCCTTAGGTTCAATAATATCGCTAGAAACAACCGTGTTAGGATATAAACTGTCCAAAGGATCAATATCGGCATTATGTAAAGCGGCAAATGCAGCACCTGCTGTTACCATACTGCTGCCTTCTTGGGTATTGCTAATAGCATCTGACATAATCAGACCATCTTGATACCATTGATGGGTATAACGGTTGAATTCTCGGAAAGAATCAAGTTCAAAAATACTTTTAAGTTCAGTGGAATCAACATCATTGGTATACGCAAAGGATGTGAGACCAACACCCTCAATCCAAGGTTTGCACCATGTCATATCATTCATTGACTGAGGAACCAATCCATAAATCTCCGGATGGGCTTCATGTACCTGATACAGTACTGCTCCCAGACTTTCCATATCAGTAATGGAAGCTGTGTCAATTCCCATCTCTTCGACAATAGCCTTATTCAGCACTGCAACTTCTTTACCGCCATACTGATATTTCCGAACCAGTCCATACATCCGGCCATTCATACTGGATGCTATGATCTCTGCCTCAGTAAAGCTGTTCTTCAATTCATCGGATGCATTGTTAAAATAATCGGTAATATCAAGCAACTGACCATTATTCACATAATTGGAAAGCTGACCAGTTCCGGTAAAATAGCAAGTTACATCCAGTTCATCCGTAGTCATCGCCAAATTGATTGCCTTTTCAAAGTTTCCGATTTCTGTATAAACCAGCTTGGTCTGAATTCCATAAGTTTCTGCCAGATGCGCATTGATTGCAGTCTGTACTTCTGCAATTGCATCCTCAGTAAACTGTGCCAGGGTTGGAATATACAGGGAAAGGGTAACCATATCACCTGTTTCCACCGTTGTACCGGAATTTGTTTCTGAAGACGGCTGCCCCGCTTCTGTTTCCTTTGAATCCTTTTGAGCTGCGCATCCAACCAGTGATCCAAGGATCATAGCGGCGCATAGCAATGTTGCTACCATTCTTTTTTTCATACTTTTGCTCCCATCTGCCCATTTTTCGGGCGTGTTTCATGTTTATTGGTGATTAAAGTATATTGGATAGCCTTCTTTTAACATAGCTTTTTTAAGACTTGGATTATTGATTTTCCGACTTTATTCTTTTTGTCTATAATTTTGATACTTTTTTCGGTACTCCGTTGGCGTTTCCCCCGTGTTCTTGCGAAACATCTGAGTAAAATTTGTAAAGTTATCGTATCCTACCTTAGATGCAATCAGGGCAACAGACAAATCGGTATCCCCCAGAAGCTTTTTGGCATAATCCATTTTCTGTTTTAAAAGATATTCTTTATACCCCATCCCGGTTTCCTTGCGGAACACTCTGGAAAAATAATCCTCGTTGAGAAATAAGTACTTTGCCGCCTCTCTTCTTGAAATCATTCGTTCCATATTGGCATCCAGATAATGAAGAACATCCTGAATACGCTCACAAGCGGAATATGAGCCTTCCTCCTCACCTTTCTCCATAAGCAAGGCATTATATTGTCTAAGACAAATATCCACACCTTCACACAACTCTTCTACCGATGAATAGGAATGAAGCATTTTTTCCTGTGAAAAGTCCTCTGTAAAAAGCTCTGTCACTTTTTTGTTCTGAGCATAGCAGGCAATGGAGCAGGCTTCGAGAAAGCTGTGAATGATTTTCTGCATATAACGAACGGTGAGATAATGTTGCTTTTCTGCATAATGAAGTAAATTGAGAATTTGATTTTTTACCAGTACGGAATCTTTTCTGACCAGCCATTTTCCCCAGGCTGCCCCATCTGGAACACTTAATTCGTGGGGTGGTTTCTCGCTAATGAAATAGACCTTGTTTTTCTGAAATATCATTTTTTCCTGATAATCAACAAGTTTCCCCACGGATGCAGGCAAATCTTCCCCTGCGTACTGACCAAGGAGCAAGGTAAGCTTTCCTCCTGTTTCGTCACAAATATGCTGCCTTACTGATTGCAGCTTTTCCTGCATAAGCAACGGTTCCATCCACTCACTTTGCCCATAGAACAAAACTGCAATCTGTTCCTCCGCCAGGATCGTCATCACATAAGTGATACCCTTCCGGTCAAGTTCAAACTGCTCCAATTCATCGATAAGTAATTTTCTCACCCACTCTGTGTCAGCTTGTTCAAAGACTGCAAGACAAGGCAAATACCAATATTCCCCTCCCTGGGTCTGTGAGTTTACACGCCACTCACCCATTTGGGTAAACTGGTCTCGTTGATAAAACATCGCTGCAAGATAAGATTCTAAAGTATTTGGAAGCTGCTTATCATAAAGACTGCTTTTCTCTAAAATTAAGTTCCTTTCCTGCAGATACTTAATACAACGACTGATTGCTTCTTCCATATCGGTTATACTTGCTGGCTGCAGGATATAGTCAAAGGCACCATTATGAATTGCTTCTTTGGCATAGAAAAAATCCGCATGAGAAGTAAGAAATATACAATGCACTTGAGGATAATTTTCTACCTGCCATTTTTGTAGTGCTATTCCATCCTCTCCCGGCATTTCAATATCGGTCAGCATAATATCAATTGGATGCCCATTCAGAATTCTTCGAGCAGCCACAGCACTGTCCGCCATAAATACTTCGTCCACGCCCAATTTGCGCCAATTAACCAACTGTTTTGTAGCAACAAGTATTCGTTCCTGATCATCAACAAGCAAAATGTTCATTCCCCTTACACTCCCTTTTCTATTGGTAAAATAATCTCACTATAGGCACCATTCCGGTTATCAAAATACCAGCTTACTCCCTCTCCGTACTGCAGACGCAATCGGCTTAGTAAATTAATAATTCCAACCCCTCTTTTACCTCCCTTGGGAATTTCTTTTTGATTCAACTCTAAAAGCAATACCGTTGGATAACCCAGACCATTATCCCAGACGGTAATGTCAAGATTATTTCCGTGATCGGTGGTTAAATATCGCACATAAATCTGAATCTGCAGATTATGATTCTCAATGCCACTGGCATACTTAATGGAATTCTCCACAAATGCCTGTAAGGTCAAAATTGGAATTTCTAATCCCTTGGCTTTTTCATCTACTGATATTTCACATAGCAACGGCTTGGAAGATAAAATCTCCTGCATATTAAGGTAGTTCTCAACAAACTGTGTTTCTACCTGCATCGTTACCATTGACTCATCCGTCCTCAATAAATATCGCAAATGCGTTGAGAGACAAAGCAGGAATTTTTCTGTATTCGCATATTCCTTCATCATCAGCATGTAATATGCATTCTTTAGGCAATTCGTGTAAAAATGAGGTTCCAACTGAAGCCGAAGGAACTGAAGTTGGACTTTTTGTGTTTCCAATTCTTCTTCATAACGCTTAATCTTATACTGTTCAATTTCCTTTAACATCATTTGGACTGTCTGACGTACATTTTCTATTTCAATGATCCGGTTTGGCGCCGTAAAGTCCACTGTCCACACCCCTTCCTGAATGTTACTAAGGGCATTTGTCATGTCTTCCAGAGGAACGGATAATTGGTTGGCGGTAAAGCGATAAAGCCTTATGCAAAATAGGATTAAAAGCAGACCAAGAATAAATAACACAATGTGGATTCCGCTGATATAAAGCCAAATACTACGGGGAAGTATTTTAACTACTGATATATTTGCACTACCCAGTTTTTGTACATAAGCAATCCTATCATGCAGCTTGTTTTTTCCCGGCTTCAGCAATAAAGCCTCACTGTCTGAAAGCCCTCCATTCTGACCGCCTGTCAGATAAAAAATATCTTCATAAATAATTCCATATGATTCCGTTTTACTGGATAATTCCGGAATCCCCTGGCACAAATTGATATTTCCACTTATTGCTGCTGAATTTTTTTTCATATAGACATTGTAATATGTATCACGATCAGCCCTTACTACATAGTCGATAAATGCATTACTATTTCCCTGTACTGCACGCCCTGCGTTTTTAATGATTTCCTTATCACGAAATGGCATTTCTACATCAACACAATAAAGTGGTATTTTATCACTTTCATAATATATGAACAAACCACTGAGATTTCGGTTTGACTTAACCTGCAGCTTTAACATATTCAGCATATTGCTTATGGACTCAACCCTGTCTGCCGCCGGCTGATACAGATATAATCCCTGAAACACATTGTCAGCAGAATAGATATAACCAACCGTATCTCTTAACTGCAGAACACTATTATCAATATGAGACGCATAAGAATTCACGTTCTCCTCATGGATATCATCCACTTTTCTCTGATAAGAATACATCAATATTGCCATAATCGTAATCATCAATAGCATCAGAAAAATAACCAGAATCATTACAAACCTAAGGATTTGCCGCCTTAAGCTGAACATTTGGTTCTTGGTGTGAGCAGCCTTATGATTTTTTGTTAATAAAAAAACTCCCATCCCTTTACCCCATCGTTTCTGTTCCTGCCCCACTATTTTTACCGTTTCTCCAATAATTCATCATTAACCAGAATCGTCCAGCCAGTCAGTTCGAAAGGAATCACGTTTGCTATCCTCTCACTGCCAAAACAGCAATCCCTTCTTTTCCAGGAAGAGAAAATTCCACCTTGCCATGTACTTCGGTAAGAATTGTCTCTCTTGTCATCTCCCATATATCAATCACTTCGATGCGATACGCACCTTGCTCTGGCAGTTCCATGTTTCCAACTGCAGTGCAATGCCGTCCATAATAAGCAAGATAGGCTTCTTCACCACAATGACCAGTATAAATCCGCACATCTTTCCCGATATTTTTCAAAACCTGTTCTGCCTCGGATGGCGGCAGCTTAAGAACCGCCCGGGTAAAATCATTCTGTTCCTCTGGATACAACCCTTCACGCATTGCATCCAGTTTTTCTTTGGTTATAAAGTGAAATGGAACTGGCTCCAATGCCCCTGGCAATTCATTGATAATCTCCTTTAAAAATCCAATCCTAGCTGGAGAATTTCCTACCAAGGTACCACCTTTCCCCCACCATAAGGTATCCGTTGGATTCATAAAAGTCTCGCCATGGGTTCCATATCCCCCCAGAACGCAGCAAGTCCAGAAACGGTTTACCAGCTCAAAGCCAGATAAATGCCCCCAGTGACAGTCAATATTTCCCTCATAACCAAACTCATCCACCAGTACTGGTTTATGATATCTTTCCATCCGATTTTCTACTTCTGTTACATCCCCCTGAACTGAGCAATGGGTAATCTGTTTTTTTGAATAGTCATATTCCTCAAGCATATAGTGACAGCTTATCATATGCCCATACACATCCTTCTTGCTGATAAACTTCTCAATACAATCCCAGTCTTCTTTTTTCAATGCTGACATGCTGTCATATTCATTTGCCAGACTCCACCAAACATTGGGATATGCCGCAAATCGAGCCAGCAGATAGGTTAGATAGGGAAGGTACTCTTCCTTTGTCATCTGAGCAAATCCCCAGCAATCATAAGGATGGAACAGAATCAGATCCACTTCCACCTGATGGTTGCAGAAAATCTGCAGCATATCCTCAAATGCATCCCAGAAAGCAAAACAAGGACGATGATAATGAAAACCACCGCCTTCTTTTTTCTCAAAAGCAAATAACTCTGGCTCATTTTCATTGAATATGTAATGTTTTGGGAACAAACAGGTTCTAACTTTATCAAATGGCGATGCTAATATGGTCTTAATGGTCTGCTGAATTAACTCCTGGGGCTGATGCATCATTGAATAAACAGTCGTTCCAAAAGGTCTGCAGCTTGATCCATCCTCATAAATAAGTGCTGTTCCCATAGGTTTTACCAGACCATGATGAATGCCATCTTCACCAAGCAGGCATTCTTCTTCTCCCTCAGCCGTAAAGATTCCCTGCACCTTCCACTGAACAAGCCCGGTCTGCTGCGGCAGATAACGTATGATATAGTTGCCATTGCCAGCGTAAAATCCGGACACCTCTTTTACTGTATCCTGACAGATAAAGGTTGCCGTCAGATCGATAATTGATTGGGATCCAGTTGGTTCGGTTCCTCCAAACTTTAATTCAAACATCTGATATTGAAACATAATACGCTCTCCTTTTCTTTATAGCATTATTCACATTTTAAAATAATCTTAATGTGTTACTGATTTCTTGTTCTGACATCATTTAGATTAGCTACCCTGTCAGGAAACTGCTCATCTTTATGTCAAACGGTTATAAGTCTGAGGCGGTGAGAACCGCCCCAGTTTTTACTATAAAGTTACATGTTCGCTCAATGA